>CAZBGH010000205.1:0-2513 GCA_964491335.1 uncultured Methanosarcinales archaeon
GGGAGGGAACCGCTCTTTGCATATTCCAGCTAGATGCGAGCCGATGCTAACCCAAACTTTGCGAGATTTTGAACGGTGCCTGACTTAATAATTATAAATAAAGTAAACTTTAAAAATTTTTATGTCAAAAACTACCAGTCATATGTCGATAAATGCTTCGCATGTCGAGAATCAGAGATTCTCAAGCATCATCGAAAATCGCTTTGCGATTTATCGAGATTTTCGAGCACAGTCGGAATTCTAGCAATGTATTTGGTTTAGTTTACTAAACCACTATTCAAAGAAGAGTGGAATTCCGATGTTTAAAAGAAACTGGAATTATGGCTTTAATGACCACCAATAACTGCTGTCTTAATATCTTCTTTACATTGACATTCAATAAATTTAATCTTAGGAATTACTCTTAAAATCAGTTTCTTAACATTGTCAGCATTTTGTTTCATAACATGTAGCACCGCCTCAATGTTTACCGGTGGTCTATCTTCTAGAAAACAATCATAATCTGTAGACATTGCAATTGATGCATAGCATATTCCAGCCTCTCTCGCAAGAACTACCTCTGGAAGAGTACTCATGTTTACAACATCTGCACCAAATTGTCTAAACATATGACTTTCTGCCTTAGTTGAAAATCTTGGGCCTTCAATAGTTATTATTGTCCCCTTATCATGGTATTTTAAATCAATTTCTCTTGCTGTGTCTGCATAAAGAACTCTTAGTTTAGAACAGAAAGGCTCAGCCATAGGGATATGGCAAACCTTATCTTTATCATAAAATGTAGATGTTCTTTGAGTAGTCCTATCAATAAACTGATCAATGAAAACCAGGTGCCCTGGCTCAATATATTCTCTTAAAGATCCGCAAGCAGTAGTTGCGATTATATGTGTGCATCCTTGTCCCTTTAATGCCCATATATTGGCCCTATAATTAACTAATGACGGTGGAATTGTGTGCTTTCTCCCATGTCTTGCAATAATTACGACCTCTTTATCACTAATCTTTCCAGTTGTTAGTATAGAAGATGGTTTTCCAAATGGTGTATCTACTTCAATTTCATTATAATTCCTCAGAAGTTTTGGATCATCTAAGCCACTACCTCCTATTATCCCCACTTTAATCACTGTTTTATCACCAAAATTAGGATTTTACTTAATTTACTTATATATTTTTGGGAATAAGACAAGTATTACTTTTAAAAACAATCAAGAGTCAACCTATATCTAAGCTGAAAGACTATGCTGTGGCAATAGTGTTATAACTTATACTATGAGGTACTACTATTCCTTCTAACCTAGGAAGTGCTTTTCTAAATAAATGCGTATATCTTCTTTCATTTGGAGTTATTTCAAATGCCATATATTTATCATGAGGGGCACCTACTTGAGTAATAATATATTTATACAACTGATATGCAACTGTATCTGCTATATTTACTAGACTCCAACTACGATCACCATAAGGACCATAATAAGTATTTATCATACGCGGCCATAACTGTTTTTTCACTTCTGCAATGACATAATCACTTATATCTCCATCGATGTATACATTTGTTACACAATCAAAATATTCTAAAAGTTCTGTGAAAGCAACTATCTTTCTATCGTCTTTATCTGCAAGTTTAATACCAAATTCTTCAGATATTGATACGAATCTGAAATCTCTACCCTCAAGCAATGCTTCTATCTGATTTCTATTTCTTCTTTTACCGAATTGTTTATCTTTCCATGCTATATCCCATAAATAGTCAGAAAGAACACCAACAAAAATCTCGGGAAGCTGACCATGGTTAGATTCGTCAATACCCAAATATTTTCCCTGCATTATAGTAAGAAAAACTCAGTAGTTATATAAAAACTTATTGCCAACACTTAACTATAACTTATTATAACTTTAACTTTTGTGATTTCTCACTGATAATTGCAGAATTTCCAGAAGGATCTTCAATTATGATTTTTTGTTTCTCCTGCCCCAATCTTATCCTAGTTAATTTCTTTAAAAGATTTTTTGCCTTTGTCTTATTATCATCGTTTTCTGCAGTATCCCTTAGAGTTTCTATCTGTAGTTTTACTCTATTAAGAATCCCTTCAACATTTGTTACATATCCTTGTGATGCAGGTCCTGGTGTTATTGTAGTTATGTGAGGAATTTTAACAGTTGCTTCGCTTGACTTTACTACCCTAACTTTCATGTCATGTTCAGAAGAAACCTCAAACATATATTTTACTGGCTCTCTCTTTTCAGCAGACTCAACATCAGCTTTATGATACTTGCAATTATTGCATGTCATTGAATACAAGTAGACCTTTCCAAAGTATGGAATTTCACTTTCTGACTCCGTTAAAATTAAGGTTTTTTCATGGCATAAGGGACATGGTTGATTGTCTATCTCTTGAATATTTTGGGATTCTCTTTGTATAGTCAGTTTTTTCTCAGACTCCTTATTTTGATACTCAAAGCCATCTTTCATAGAATAAAGCATATAATTATATAATTTAAATAGTTTGTGATTA
>CAZBGH010000206.1:0-2512 GCA_964491335.1 uncultured Methanosarcinales archaeon
AGCTTTTGAAAGCATTGAATAATGCTGAAAACCCTTTTACTTGCCCACATGGCAGGCCAACAATGATAAATATCACAATTCCTGAGTTAGAGAAGAAATTTAAGAGAGTGGTTTAGGAGAGATATATGCCCTCTTCACCTAAACTTTTGTACTTTACTCAATAAGTATTACCACAATTCAGATATAAAACGCAAAAGTTCAGTTCACGGCTAGTATGAAACCCTTCCCAGCATCAATACCGCAGCTCATCTATAAAACTGTTAAGCTCGTCGCGAGGGGTTGCTCCCTACTGGAACGCAGAGCCTGACTATAAGACATAGAATAGCGAGGACAGATGCTGGCGAGCGAAGCGAGGGTTTCACAAAAGCCCCAGTTCACATAACATTTAAATATGACTTTCTATTAATACTTAACTATGAGAACATTTACAGCCTTGCTTCAAAAAGAAGAGGATATGTATATTGCAAAATGTCCTGAGGTTGGGACAGTTAGTCAAGGTGCTACAATAGAAGAGGCAATTGCCAATTTAAAAGAAGCCACCGAGCTGTATCTTGAAGAATTTAGGATAAAGGACATATCACACCCAATATTAACTACTTTTGAGGTGGCAGAGGTTGTCAAGACTTAAGAAGATTTCTGGCAGAGAGTGTGTTAAAATTTTATGTAATAGGTTTGGTTTTAGAATTGTGAGGCAGAAAGGTAGCCACATAGTGTTGCGTAAAGACACTGCAGAAGGGGCACTGGGTACAGTTGTGCCAAATCACAAGGAAATTAAAATAGGAACATTAAAAGGAGTTCTTGAGCTTGCAAAGGTAAAAGAAGAAGATTTTGTAGAATACCAGTGATTATTAAAAGTGGTATTCCTGAATTAGAGAAGAAGTTTAAGAGAGTAGCTTAGGTATAGTTTGCTCAAATTACTAGAAAACTGTGTCATAAATACAGCTTTGTCAGAAAAGCAAGCCTTTAAAGTCCCTGGCTTCACAGAGATGAGATTAATTTTGTAATGGCTAATGAAACATTTAAATATCAACCTTCCCAAAGGACTTATAATGGCTAAAAAACAGGGTTGTAACAGCTTTAATCATAATTACAGAAAGATTTTAAATTCTAACACCTTATATAAGATTTAGATAGGGGAGTATCATTCTTGGAGGTGATTAGCATGACAGAAAAATTATCAATGAAGGATATGCCTAAAGAGGTTAAAATTTTGTTATTGAGAGAGTTAGATTATGATTCTGACGGAGTATTTGTTCTAAAGAATGGTGAGAAGCACTTAGATAAATACATTAACGAACCTGTAAAAGTTGATAATATGTTTATATACCCAGGTAGCACGATTATTTTAGATAATAATCCCCTCAGTATTACATCTTTCCTAGAGGAATACGGGGATGTCCTCTGAAGACCCTTTAGCAAATGCAAGTAGAGGCGTAGCTCTAGCGGTTATAGATTATTCTACTGAAAAGATAAAACAATTGGCTAGAAAATTTAGAGATAAGAGTCTTTACTTTATCGAAGATGAAGATACACTCCAAGTAGTCAAGGAGCAAAGGAAAAAGGGTGAATGGGTTCTATTTAGAGAATATGTTGGTGACAAAACATATCACATCTTATTCCAAATTGGTTTAACAATAAGAGCATATGAAAGGCAAGGCAAAGATTTTCCTCATTTGAGAACAAAGGTATATAATAAATACGAAAGAAAAGGATTGTATATCACTAATTTTGTCCAAAATGGTTTATTTAGCAAATACATAGGCAATCTGTTAAGCAAACCAATTGGAGTAAATCAAATCAAAGCCGAAATTAAAAATTTATTTGACCATATCGAAAGAACAGTGATTTTCATAAAAACGGAAGACGATAATAATATTGACCATAAAGTTCAAGAAATACTGGCAAAGATAAGAGCCCATTCTCCTCAAACTTTTATTATATCTAGCATAGGTGCAGCAAGAATACCCTGCGATATTATCAAAAATAGTGTAATGGAAGCGCTAGGTACCCAATATACATCTGAGGTTTATGAAGCACAAGGAGAATTAAGTGTAGAAGAAGGAAAGAAAATTTATTTCCTTAATCGAAAAATTGAGCCAATCTAATGATATATGCCACAATATCTATATCTATAGTGTGATTATTGAGATGCACACACTAGGCATAAACCTGAGTTTGACCGAAAAGTAATCGGGGTGTCCAAGAAGTCAGGCTTTTAGGACATTATTCGGACAAAGCTCATAAATACACAAAGCTTATAAACTAAGCTAGAATACATATAGTTTAATAAAAGAAAACAAACAAGAAATCAAAGTTGGAATTCGAGTACAAGTTCTTTGTGCCAGAATATCTGGCTTTAACTTCAATTGGAGATTATTATTTAATTAATAATTCTCAAAACAAGATTGCAAGTTTTAATAATATATAATAATATAGTAACTATAATTATTAGATTTTTGCAGATAAGAGATAAAAATGAAATATACAGAATTAGAATTAGTTCCCAATATTT
>CAZBGH010000207.1:0-2500 GCA_964491335.1 uncultured Methanosarcinales archaeon
CAATTCTATGTGGCGCTTATATTAATTTACTGAAGAAATCTTATACCGTCCTCATGGAAGCAAATACACCAGAAGAAAGAGAAACTTTTGAGCTAACAGCACAAAATAGACTCCAAAAACTAAAGCAAGCGGTAGATGAAGCGAGTCAAAAATTTGAGGTTCCTTTAACTGTCGAGCAGGTAATAACCTACGGTATAAAGGCATTAGGAAAAACACACGCTGTATTAAAATATGATATGTTACCACAAGGCCGACAGCTAACAGCAACTTTAGAAGCAACACTAAATGCCCTGATGCAAGAAGGAGCTACAACTCTTCCTGGTTTGTTGGCTAGTGCTAGAAATTATCAGCCGAGTCAATATTCAGGTTAAATTATACATTCCTCAATCTTTTATTTAAAATGCCACAACCACAACCATTGACATTTGAGGAATTCTCTAAAAGAGACTCCAGTGGAATTCCCAGATACAATAATCTTATCATATATTTCATGGAAACTGATCTTGGTCGAATTATGAGAGAGCAATCATCTTTTCAGAGATTCCAGAAAGAGCATCAAGATTTGGAAAGAAAATTACGTGATGCAATGAACACAATAGATCTTAAGAGCCCCAAAATATCAGAAGAGCTAAAGCCTCATAACGAGGATTTCTACAATTTTTATATAGTCATGAGGGATTATGGACTAAAAGATGATGACTTAATTGGAGGCATTTAAGTCGTACAAGCACACATACACATAATCATCCAAACACCCCGACAAAAACTTCTTTAGGAACTTCTACACCAGCTTCCACAAAGCACTTAGCCAGATAATAGCTATTCCCAGCCTTAAGATTAAATAACCTTCCCAATGTAAAGCTATTCAAAAACCCCTCATTCATTCTCAAGCTAACCTCTTTATTGTTTTTGTTAATTATTTTCTTATTGGAATAGTCTATTGTAAACTCCTCTTTGCTGATGCCATGCCTAAAAAGCTCCCACTCCACCAAATCCCTGAATATTTGATTTTTATTATTCCTATTGTTTTTCAGGTATTGCTCTATATCATTATTAATATTTTTAAATGAATAAAAATCAATGTTTTCCGCTTTATTGAAGCTATACACCCTGCCCAAATATTTGCTAACTTTCTGCCTAGGCCCCTTATTCTTGCCCTTATGCCTCCTCTTATACCACCTATTCTCAACCAGGTAGGCATACTCTTTCCCATCAATTTTCTTGGTTCTGATAAAAGCCATAGAAAGAGTTAGGCACTATGGAATATTTAATACTTTCGCTTAGAATAAGTCTTAAAAACCAAGAATTTTGCCCTTTCAGCAACTCCAGTATACAAATTCCTACCAAAAATTTATCTAAAGCTAGCAAGTTCCTTCTTGAAATGTTCACTCTGCTTCTTAAGCCTCCCAACAGCGCTTGTTAAGGCGCTCTTAGGGCTTTCATCTCCATCTGTCTCAAGAATAAATTTCGGGTTTGAAGCCTCAGAATGCTTGATGGTATATGTAGCAACCTTGACATGGTCGTCATTCCACAACTCTGTCTTAAGCAAATTTAGGAAAGTATGCCCCATACCATTAATCTCAAAAACAAGCCTTCCTTTCTTATCTTCAAGAACATTTAGTTCCATATCAGGCAGCAACTCCAGTTTGTTTAAAAACCTTTTCATTAATTTAAATTTCTATTGAAAATACTTTTATTGGACTATTTTTTATTGAACTTTCTTCGACGACAAAACTTAAAAATGTAATTTATTGCACCTCAAACCTGAAACAGCTTACCGAAATGCGCTTAATTCGCTTTGAATGAAATGACATTGTAGCTTTCAGCGGAAAATTAAAGTCAAAAACATCAGTAATCTTAAAATTATTGTCTTTTGCAAAGCTCGCAAGGAACTTTTTTGACTCGGTTTTGTGGAAACTGTACACAACCTTGCCAACTTCAAATGCTTTTTTTAGAAATTCTTGGTCAGCATGTCTCACTTTAACTCCAAAGGGGGGGTTCATCACCACAAGATCAACATGCTCATTAAAATCCTTGATATCTTGCCATAAAAAAATAGGCTCTCCAGCTACATTATACTCACTTTTCACTTTTACCATATTCTCCTTGGCTATTTCCATTACTTTCTGGTCAAAGTCCACAAAATACACTTTCTGGGCACCAAGTGCTAGCAACCCTATACCAAGCATACCCGGGCCTGAGCCTAGGTCAACACTCACTTTTCCTATATCTCCCTTCATATATGCCTGCCAAAGCACTTCTGCAGCTATCTCTGGATCTGTAGAGTACTGCTCAACTCTCACCTCTGGGCTTCTGAAGCCTTCTAAACTAGATAAAAGTAGTGCTAAAGCCTTTTTTGAACCTATTTTGTGTTTGTCTGTGTCCATTTTATGTTTTAACTAGTATAATTACGTATATAATATATTAAAATACTTACATAATGTATATAAGTAAATTTCCACCCCTCTTTGAGGGGTGTAAATTTACCTTTCATGTCCAT
>CAZBGH010000208.1:0-2498 GCA_964491335.1 uncultured Methanosarcinales archaeon
GAAACCAGATGCTTCAATAGCATAGTAAATCTCACTTTTTTTGCAGCTTGCAAGTTCTTCTAGCTCAACAGGTAAGTCAGTTGGTTTTGTAACCTTTGAAGTAACTGCAATGTTATTACTTACAATAGTGCCGTTCTCTGGCGAAGTTATTTCAGCTTTTATATTTGTTATAACCCTAAAGGTTCCTTTGACTACCCTACTAATCCCTTGAGGGTTAAATATGTCAGGTGGAAACTCAACTGGGATTTCAAGTTTAATTTTGTCAGGATAAGTTGGTTTTATAACCCCACTCAAGTTAAAGATATATTTTCTCGGGTCATTAGGATCAATTGATTTAGATGTTAGTGTAAAAGTTGGTTTAGGTTCATTTTCTTTTAAATCTATCCACCTGATATTATCTAGCTTTAATTGTGGTACTTTATTTTGACTTAGGTTAAACGGCTCATTATCAATAGCAGTTATGGTTAGATTTACTTCATTATTGTTATTGTATTTTAATACCCCATCATTTGAGGTTTTAACTTCAACTTTAGGATCTCTTGTAATGTCAACGTTATAGGTAAATGTAGCTTCTTTTAAATTAGTTGTAGGATCTTTACCAAGGCAAGTACCATAGTCAAGGCATGAATTTACATTCTCATTAACATCAAAGACAAACTTATACTTCCCAATCTCCCATCTATGTGATGCATTAGGGAATGACCCATTTGGGTTAAAGTAATCATATATGCTTGATGTAACAATATTTAAGTTCTTTGGGGTAAATAATGGCAAATTACAAACTGGACCATCTAAATGAACACAATTATCCATGCATGCATCACTAGTTGTATCCCTGTTACAGAAGACCTTTGTATAAATACTACCTAATGATGCAATATCCACACAACCTGTCTTTTTGCCAGCAATAAGGGAATTTAAAATATCATTGAGTTCACTTTCTGTTTTATTTAATCTTGTACCGTTAAAATATACTTCTTTTAGTTTAATAGAGGATATATTAAATTGAGTCTCAACACCATTTTGAGCTTTATCTTTATCATCGCTAAAGCAGGTATACAGTTGAATACCAAAAGGTATACCTGAGATTGCCATCTCATTAATTTCAAACTTCTCAGGAAATGTAACACCAGCTAATTTATTAGATATTTCGCCACCTGATTTTACATTTAATGGGACAGGTTCAATCTTTTGTAGAAGGACTTTACTATTGCCAACACCAATGTCAAATATTTTTTCTGCTATATTTCCAGCGTAATCATATGCTCTTAAAGTTAAATTATGTAATGAATAAGAAATATTTGACAGTGACTTAGTGATTTTGTATTCATTTATTTCACCGCTAACAAGTGTAACTTCGTCAGCACTTAGGATAACGGGAGTATTTTCATCAACTAATAATTCAATTTTACTTAGGTTTTCTTCAGTTGCTGAACCACTTAGGTTGACATTAGCTGAGTTTGGATTATTTAAATCAAGAGTAACAGTAAAATCACCAAAAGCAGGTTCTGTTGTATCCAAAATTACCTTTCTTTCTAAACTCTTTTGAATACCCCCAACAGGATCAATAAGCTCAAACCAATATTTGTTTTGTCCTTCGCTTAAAGAAATTGTCTGGGTTTGTGAATCCGGATCAAGCTCAGTAACACTTTCACTTCCTTCTTCATCTACTACATGAATAGTTAGTCTATTTTTATTATTAAACTTATCCGCAAAGAGTGGATTTGCTTTAAAGGTGAAGATTGGGTTATTTGTAATGAAGTTATCAGGTGGTTCAAGGACTTCGATACTACTAACTATTAATCCACCAGGAGAAATAATAGGACTATTAAATTTGTACTCCTTATTATTCTCTTTAACCTTGACTGTAAGTACTGGGTCAAACTGCCCTTTAGCTGTATATGTATGAGTGAAAGTTTTTTGTTTTATCTCAGCTAATGCAGATAATGGTGTTGCTGTATCGGCAATTTGTCCATTTACCGGTTCGCTAAAATCTCCAAAATCAAAAGAATAGCTAATAGCTGTTGCATTTTTAGTAAAGCTTTTGTCACTAATCATAAAATTAACAGTTAGTGGAATACTGCCAATAGAAACATCAGGCAATACTTCCAGAGCAAGAAACTCAGGTTTATCGAGAATAACGACAGCACCAGCTTTACTTGACCAGGTTTCAGAGGTACCATCTTTCCAGATAGCAGTTACTGTTAAATCAGGGTGATAAATAGCTCTACCTTTGTATAGATTATCTTTTTTATATACATGAGCTGGATTAGGTTGAGTACGGTCATTGGCCTCGTAAGATTGCTTCGCACCTTCGGTGCTCGCAATGACATCCCCAAAGTTCCACCTGTAGAATATATTTTTCGGTTGTTTATTACCTCTTATTTGTATATTTGATTTAAAGTTAACTTTAACTTCACCATTTGTGTCATATTCAAAGCCTCGGTAAAGAGGTTCTTTTTCAAATGTTGCATAGACAAGGAGCATCTGATAAGGAA
>CAZBGH010000209.1:0-2489 GCA_964491335.1 uncultured Methanosarcinales archaeon
CCTATCCTGGCTTTAGCCATTACCGGTATTGTGACTGCTTTCATTATTTCCTTTACTTTCTTTGGATCTGCCATTCTTGCAACTTGACCGGACCTCCTTATGTCTGCCGGTACACGTTCAAGTGCCATTACAGCTACAGCCCCAGCTGCCTCTGCTATCTTAGCCTGCTCTGCAGTTACAACATCCATTATCACTCCGCCTTTAAGCATTTCAGCTAGCCCTTTCTTTAACCTAAAAGTTCCAGTAGCACCATTATTATCTAAAGCATTAGCATTCATAACCAATCCCCCGTGTTTAGGAATATAGATAGGGATTTAAAGGTTGCGGAAATTGTGGGTTTTCATACAGGACTATTGATAGAAATAAAAAATATGGACATGCTCAAGAATGTTTATTGTACTTAACGGTTTTATTGAGGAAATTTGTGGCTTTATTAAGCAACAATAAAAAATTCGTTATAAACATAATGATAAGGAGAATAAGAAAAATCATAGTTATGCTTTAGCTTTATTCTAGGGTAATTGTTTGAAGATATTATTGATTGTATGGAACCTCTATTTGAGTGGATTGCTGAGTTTGTAGGTATTAGTAGATTCTGGTAATTAAGTGCTTTTACAATTAATCTTGAAAATTGGATTATTCTCGCATATATTTGGTGTGGTGAAACTGAGGATAGTATTGAACTAGATGGCTGAATAGAAGCAATTAGATATGCTTTGCCATCTTCAGATATTGTCCTATAAATAACACCACCACATGCATTATCCTCTTCATCAAATATTATCATCTGCCAGAAATCTTCACTATTCCATAATTTGTTATCAGGAGCAATACAAACACCCATATTGAACATGGCTACTGAATGCATTAGTCTTTTTGAGAGTATAAACCTAAAAGGTTTTCCAAATAAGGATTTCCCTTCTCGCTTAAACTCAAATTTTTCCATTTCTTTTTGCATACCTTCATATTGCTCTCCGTATAAACTGTTGAATACTTTTTGAATAAGGCTTTTTTCAATTACGTTTGCATTAGTACTCAACCATTGATTTATTTGTTCCTCTGTTATATTTGTTGGCCAATTTATAGCTTCTACAAATATGCTATTCCTTTCTAATATCCCCTTTAATTTTTCTTCTTTACCCTCTACTTTAGAATTCCATAATCCAAACAGTGTTTTGGCTAATCTTCTATAATCTGCTTTTGGTTTTCCTAATAGGCTAGTGAATTGCTCTGGAAACGCTTGTTGCGCTTTTGATAGTAATGTAAAAATGAGATCATTTTTTAATCTATCTCCTATAAATTCCTTGTATTTCATCAAGGTTTCATGGTTTGTGTTGAAATCAGGCAAAATATTTCCATTAGCAGCATCATAGCTATATATGTGTTTTAGATATTCTTTTTGTTTTGCCCTTAATGTTCCATTGTTGTATTCTATAAGCAAATTCATGCCAAGTTGTGCAGGATCTATGCTTATTCTGTTTCTATTTATTTCATTTACAGCTTATATTAAATTATTCCAGGAGGATGTATCCAAATCTTGTTTTAAGACGTATCCTCCTGTTGATATTCTTACTGTTCTTCCACTCAAACGGCTTAAAGCAGAGGGAATATCAGGCTGCCTGTCTTTCCTGGAACTTATTACTCTTTTATATATTTCCCTATCAATAGATACTTCCGGACTAAATACGGAATATAACACTCCTAAGAGGATATTTCCATCATATTTTTTTGTTAAAATCCCATTAACGATGTCTTCTTTTAATTGTCTGACATCTTTAAACAGGTTTTCATGATGAATGTGCTTGTCTGGCAGATTTCCTGAGTATATATTTTTGAATTCAACATAAAGTTCTATTAAATAAGCAGGGGCTTGCTCTAAAAATGCTTTTAATATTGCTGTTTCTTTTGATAGGTCTTTGATAATTCCTGTTTCAATCCCCCTTATAATAATGTTTATAAGAATGTCATTCGCTCTTCTTGATTTTTTCTCAGCAATATATACTAATATTTCCAAATCCTGCTTTGCTTTAATTGCCCCTAATTCAGTTATTTTTCCAAAACTTTGGAAACAAAGGAATGTTCCGACTGTTTGTGATTTTGCTGTTGGGATTATTAATTCGTCAAATAATTCAATGCCAAATATTCCAAATAATGGTTCCAAACCTTTAAAGCTGGCAAATAATTGCTTTTCAGTGCCTTTACAATATTTTAATAGTTCTAAAAAGTAACCTTTAACAATTGGAAAGTTTTTTTCATTGATTAAAGGAATAACGGTATGTAAACCTTTTTCAAACAATTCATTAGCATTTTCACCTGCTGATGTTGCCATCTCTACTATTCCTGGCCATGTTTCTTCGTTTATAATGTTCTTAATAGCAGGCAAAATCCCACTAAAAAAGTGAGGACTCATCACATCTAATGCTTTTGCCATTTCCAGTACCTCCGAACACAGTTGATTTCTAAACAATAGTATCAAAAACCGTAAACTA
>CAZBGH010000210.1:0-2481 GCA_964491335.1 uncultured Methanosarcinales archaeon
TGAGATTATATCCTTGCCCTTGAATTTCATATTAAAATCCTTCAACTTTAATAGGAATATTTAAATCTATCTAAACATATCTCAAATATGCTAAACCATAATTATTGCACAGTTATAAAACAAGTGCGAAGTTAGGTGTCCAAACAAAAAAGGTGATAGCTATGTATATTAAATGGACACCAAGATTAAGACGGTATATTATTAATCAATGGAAATTTAGAATAACCCCGGCAAGTGAAATAGCAAGGAATAGAAGAGTACCAAGAAGAACTATATATTACCTAATACAAAGATACAAAAGATATGGATATGAAGGATTAGAACCTAAACTAAAGGGCAGAAAAAAAGAACCTTTAAATCCTAAATTTATTCATTTAGTTGTAGACGAGTGGAACAAGTACAAATGTGGAAGCCACAAAATGTGGCTGAGGTTAAGAAGCATGGGATTCAGCGTTTCAGAACGCAAAATACAGGAAGTGTTTAACCAGAAAGGATTTAGAACAAATAGGAGAGATAGACCTAACCAGATAAAGTTTGTAAAGTACGAAAGACAAAAGCCAAATGAACTTTGGCATACTGATTGGGCAGTATGTCCATTTACTAAGCAGAATATCATAGCATTCATTGATGACTGTTCTCGTGTGCTAATTCACGCTGAATATTTTGCACAGGCGACTGCCGAGAACAGTGTCCTTGCTTTCAGAAATGCTATGGCAAGATATGGTAATCCAGAAGCTGTACTAACAGATAATGGCACACAATTTACTCCTGCAAGAGGAGATAAAGGTACTTTTACTTTATTTTGTGAAGAGCATGGCATTAAACACATTTTAGGACGAGTACATCATCCACAAACTAATGGAAAGATAGAGAGATGGTTCGGTACTTACAAACAAGAATATGATGAGAGATTTAATTGTTTGACTGATTTTATTAAGTATTATAATCAAGATAGATTACATCAAGGAATTGGATACCTTACACCACTTGAAAAATACGAAAGTGCAAAATTATTGATTTAGGTTAATTTTGCTAGTTGTGTGTAAGAACTCTACCATTCATTAGGCTCGATGCCTAATTCATAGTAAGCTCTGCTCAATATAGAGAAATTATAAGCACAGCATGTTAATTCACTTTCTTGCTCTTTTGCTGTATCATTTTTACACAACACATAGTCACCAAATTTTTGTTTCTTTGCCTAGTTAGTGCACTCTACATTGCTTCTTGTATGGTACTCTTCTTCATATTGCCGAGGATTTTCATCAGCAAACTGCGACATGTGCTTCCAAGCAGGATGCCATTTTGGCTTTTTAGTAAGCCCTTTCTTTAGATGGAAACGAGGCTTAGCATTAACATCCACAACCGCAGTGCAGTTTTCTCTTGAGAGATAAACAGAATCTGCCGAATGGATATTTGCGTTAAAGTCCTTATTAATTTGTTTTACATGCTTTCTAAAAACAATGTTATCTTTACCTTTCTCAACTAAAGCTGTAAATGCAACGACAGAATGAAGTTCGCATCCGACGGTTATATGCACGTTAAGATGATCTCTTTTCTGTACAGTTTTGTTGCATCTTACCATATACCAACTTGATCTTGTGTGGGTTCTTTCTCCTGTCTTGTCTGTAGCAAAGTTCTTTTCTATGAATTTAAGAGGATTTGAGGTATACCTTATAATTTCATCCAAGTACTTTCTTACACACGAATTGTTGAGGTAATTATCCAATGTCTTGAAGCAAAGCAGTTTAAAATAAAGCATAAAGGCTTTTTTCATGGCTCTTATTAGTCCAGTGCTTCGCCTTAAGCTTCGTCCAAAATACTGTTTTATGCTGAGATTCATCAGGACATCATAGAGCTTAGCTGACGGTGCGCCAACTCCTTTCCATAATGAATCATTCTTACACACAAAACTTACAACCCTTGGCAGATATTCAAAGAAAATGAATACCTCATTTTCTTGAGCCAGATTGTATAATCCCTCGTTTCTTGTTTTCATTTAAGCAACTATTAAAATGTGAACTAGTATTTGCTTTTTTCTATGCTGGAGTATACAAATATTTCTATAATGGTAAGCAACTACTATATTTATGTTTATGCTGAGAAGAAAATTCGGGAAGGCCAAAGGTATAAGGACATACTATTACATGGTTGAAACAGTTTATATCAATGGAATGCCCAGAAATAAAATATTAAAATATCTTGGAACTGCTGAAAAAATTCTAAAGAAGTTTATGGACTAATTCTTACACACAACTAAGCAATTGAATAGTTTTTTATGCATTCCCTCAAAATACCTAATTGCTCATTTGTCCCATCTCCCAATTGTGCACCTAATTCCACTGAGTAAATGAAAAGTGCAGAGGTCTTTTTAGTTATCATATCTATATATCTCTCCTCATTAAAGCCCGACTTTGCAAACTCAATGTCTAATATCTGTCCTTCATTAACAACCCTATAAGTCTCATTATATTTTTTTATTAG
>CAZBGH010000211.1:0-2475 GCA_964491335.1 uncultured Methanosarcinales archaeon
GTTTGGAAAACATCTTTCAGAGGTCTCGGAGTTTGCCGAGCCAGGCACTACCTTTAGGATTTCTACTGAGCCTAAATAATATAAAATCTCCAAAATCTATTTTTCATGCACAAGTTTTAAATAGTGCCTCTAAAAGTGGATTAACAATAGTTAAGGGTTTTTAGAATAGCATATTTTGAATCAAATAGTTTTAGAACATAGTCAGAAATATAGTCAGAAATATAAGAATTATATGAATGGAGTGCTAACATGCTTGAATCTTTTTTAATAACTTCAAGAGAAACATTAGAGGCATCTTTAGTTGTTGGCATTGTTCTCAGTTACTTAAACAGAACAGATAATAGGCATTATAAGAAAACTGTTTATTCTGCTATTGTTTTTGGCATACTTGCCAGTATAATCTTTGCCTTTATTTTCTCAGTATTTGCAGGTGGTCTTGAAGGAAGACCAGAAGAAATCTTTGAAGGAAGTACTATGCTTATTGGTGCTTTCTTGCTAACCACAATGATTCTATGGATGATGAAACAAAGACATATATCACAAAAAATACATGGGAAAGTGCAGAAACATCTTGAGAGAGAAAAACCTTTATGGAGTCATGCAGGTATTTTCATACTCATTTTCATTGCTATAATAAGAGAAGGTGTTGAAACAGTTATTTTTCTCAGTGCAATAAAATATTCAAGCAGCCTAAGCTTTATAGGTGGCACTTTAGGTATTATTACAGCAATCATTATAGGTTATTTAGTATTTATAGGATCAAAGAAGATTAATATCAAAAGACTGTTTAACATCAGTAGTGTTCTGCTTATCTTGTTTGCAGCAGGTTTAGTATCTCATGGAGTTCATGAATTTGAAGAAGCAAAATTATTGAATGGCATTATTACCCCCTTATTTGATATAAATCCTGCTGTTAACCCAAATGGAAGCTATCCAGCTTTGCATGAAAAAGGTATAATTGGAAGCTTTTTAAAAGGATTATTTGGCTATAATGGAAATCCCAGCTTGCTAGAGGTTATAGTTTATATTGCCTATTTAGTTATTATTTTTTTGTTGTATAGGCAGATAGAGAGATCAGCAATTAATACAGGTACATAAGATATATAATCTTTAATGTATAATTCATAATTCTTGATGCTAGAGAATAGCAATAAATATAGTCAACCAACAAAGTAATCATAGAAAATTATATTAATCCATTAACATTTATCCCATTCTATGAGCGAAATAACCTCACTAAAGCTAGTTGAATTAACCACTAAACAAAATACTGATAATAGCATTATCTTGTTAGATGTGAGACAGCCAAATCCATTTAGTGAATATCATATAAAGGGCAGCATTAATATTGATGTTTACAATGATTTGTGGCAGTATAATCTTGATGCTGTTAAACAAAAATTAGCGTCATTGCCTAAAGATAAGAAAATAATTGCTGTTTGTAATGTTGGAGCAACCTCTAAAATGGCATCGCAAGTCCTATCTTCAATGGGTTATGATGCAGCATCCTTAGAAGGAGGGATGATAGCATGGAATTCTGTTCACTATCCCTTCGATATTGCTAGTGATGGAGATTTAGTTTTGAAGCAAATGATCAGAGTCGGAAAAGGTTGCTTAAGTTATATCATAGCTTCAAAAAACACAAAAGAATGTATTGTAGTTGATCCTTCACAATTTTATTGGGAATATGAAAAGATCATTAAAGACAATGGATGGAAATTAAAGGCTGTTATTGAGACACATGCTCAAGCAGATCATATCTCTGGTGCAAAACAGCTTGCAGACAGGCACAAAGCTCAGCATTATATATCTTCTAAGGATATGAAAGTAAGCGGTTTTACAGATATAAAAGATGAAGACATAATAAAACTTTGGGATATTATAATTAAATCAATTTCAACACCAGGCCACACAGATGGTTGTATGTGTTATTTAGTGAATGATAAATATTTGCTAACAGGAGATACATTCTTTCTTGATGGTGTTGGAAGGCCAGATTTAGTTAATGATAGAGCAGCTGTAGAGCTAGGTGCAAGAAAATTATTTGATAGCTTGACAAGATTAAAACAATTACCGAATGAAGTTTTAGTACTACCTGCACATTTTACAGACTATGAAACCTTACCAGTTTATAACAGCTTAGGAAAAGTTAAGCAAAATAAGTCAATGACTATTGAAAATAAAAAGGAATTTGTTGAATATATTATGTCAAGGCTAACAAAGCAGCCCTCCAATTACGAGATAATTAATTCTCTTAATAAGAAAATGGAAACCATTCCTTTAGAGATAGGTACACAGATGGAGTTTGGTCCCAATAGGTGTGCTAGTAAAGGTTAGATAATGATATTTTAAATACTAATGGTGATATACATATAGCAAGGAGGCAATTAAAATGGCATTCACATTTTTTAAAAGAAAACAGCAAGATGTTAGAAAGAATGCTCCAACACCAAATCAAATTGATGCTGTTTACAA
>CAZBGH010000212.1:0-2442 GCA_964491335.1 uncultured Methanosarcinales archaeon
AAAGCTTCATTTACTAGGATTATAGCTATTCTTCTAGGCTTTACTTCCTTGTTGACAATTAATACTTTATTTACTGCACTTCCAGGAACTCCATATGCTTTCTTAGCGCGAACACTTTCTAATGGAAGCGAATGCTTGTATATTCTTTTAAATCCTTCATCTATATTCTTGACTATTTTCTGCACACCCACTACCCAAATTACTTTGCTAGATCCATATGCATAGGAAGGTAACTGGCTCCCTGATTGGGATGCAACCATAACTTTTCCGTCTTGTGTGATAGCATGAACACTGCCTATAACATATTCAGGGGCTGCACCAAGTTTTAGCATCTCTAACTCTTGAGTGTTACGGTCCATGTTGTATAATCTTTTCCTGACAGAATTAAATTTTCCAGATTCTTCTATTTCTTTTGCAAGATTTATAGTTTCTAGAGTAATTGAGGTCATATCCATTACCTCTTTTCCTGGGGGTAATTGATCTAAGACCTTGCTTTTAGCCTCAGCTCCGCTATTAACAAAATAAGCTTCAAATCCATTATTTTTTAATGCCAGTATGGTTTTCTTAATTATCTCTTTTGAAGGTAGTGTTGTATACTTTGCATATTTGTTTTTAGATTTCCTCATAGTATCCCTCCTACAAAACCTTTTACAAAATTATAACTGACTATATGCTTGTATTTAAATCTATCGGTTATACGATATAAATAGCTCTAAAGCTGTAACGGGAAACTGTAATGGGAAAATATTAAATACTTGATTTGAAACACCTAATTATGCAATGAAAGAATGCTGTGACATGAGGGGATTTCTTAGCTTTATAGTTCTAAGGCTAATCAGCAAAAAGAATATGTCAGGTGAGGACATAAGGCAGGAAATAAAAAGGAGGAGAGGCACAAAGCCAAGTTCTGGGACTATTTATCCAGTATTGAAATCATTGAATGAAAGTGGATTTATTCAAGAAATTAAAGATGGTGGCAAGGAGAAAAAATATAAACTAACTAAAAAGGGTAAGAAAGAGCTACAGGTTGCAACCAGAAAATTTGTACAGATATTTTATGACATGAAGGAGGAATATGATAGATGCTAAGAAATTAACTCTCTTTTTGCCTTACAATATTAAGTCCAAACATGTTGCATAGAATATTAACACAATCTTCATCAGAAATCTTTTGTCTTATTTTTATTCATGGTAATTTCTGGAATTAGAGTAAGGGCTTGAATGGCCCCTATAAGAACTTTTTCCTCTATTGCTTGTATAATTATTTCCTCTAAACCTGTTATTTCTGCTATCCTGGCTAAAGGTAGGTAATTGAATTCTTTGAAAAGAAGGGGTGTAAATATTTTCAATTCTGATAGAATGATCATTCAAAATTTTTCTCATGTTATCATGGTCCCTTTCATCTAGTAGATTTATAGCTATGCCTTTATCACCCATTCTTGCAGTCCTGCCTATCCTATGGATATATTCCTTTGAAGTCTTTGGAATATTATAGTTATAGATATGGCTTAAATTCCTTATATCAAGCCCTCTAGCAGCAATGTCTGTTGCAACCAGAATATGTATTTTTGACGCATGCATTTTCTGCATAATATTATTCCTCTGGTTTTGTGACAAGCCACCATGAAGTGGCATTGCGTTTATCCCATTCGATACTAAGTTCCGTGATACAAAATCAGCCTCTCTTCTAGTACCACAGAAAACTATAGCTAGCTCAGGTTTCTCAGTATTAATCAGGTGAACAAGCAAAGAGAACTTCTCATGTCTTCTGACTTGATACATTATTTGCCTTAAGAGTTGCTGAGAGACATATTCATTTGCCTTTATCTTATGAGCATGGCTCATGTAACGCTCTGCAATCATATGAACGCCTTTATTTATAGTAGCGCTGAACATCATTGTTTGTCTGTTCTTGTTTGCATAGCCAATAATCTGCTTCACATCATCAATAAATCCCATCTCAAACATCTTATCAGCTTCGTCTAGCACTAGAAATCTTATATTTCTTAAATTTAAAGTACCTCTCCTGAGGTGGTCGTAAACTCTTCCAGGAGTCCCAACAATAATATGTGCACTCTTTATACTGTGTATCTGAGGATTCAGGCCCACTCCTCCATAAATATTTATGATGTTAGTTCTCTTGTATTTGGAAAACTGCCAAAGATTCTTTTTTATTTGTTCTGCAAGCTCTCTTGTAGGGGCTAGTACTAATGCTTGCAAACCTTTAGTAACATCTATCTTTTCAAGAATAGGAATTCCAAATGCAGCAGTCTTTCCAGAGCCAGTCTCAGATTGGCCTATTACATCCATACCTTTGCGTATTATGGGAATTGTCTTCTCCTGAATAGTTGTAGGCTCTTCAAAGCCCAAATCTTGTATAGCCCTTAAAATATTGGGAACTAATTCTAATTCTGTATATTTCATTTTTATCTCTTATCTGCA
>CAZBGH010000213.1:0-2389 GCA_964491335.1 uncultured Methanosarcinales archaeon
TTGTGGGGCTTTCTTACCTAAGTCTGCAAGTGTTACATGATTAGCTAAACCTATCTTATTCCAATCAAAATTAGGTGAAGGGTCCCATTTGCCAATAGTTGATACTTCATAATGGCCTTTTACATGTTGGTGATCTGCTTGTATTGATGGCCATCTTTTTGAAATATCATTTATTAAATTCTTTATAGAACTATACTGTGCATCAGTATAATCCATTGAACTCTGACCTGTATTTACAATTTCAATCCCTATAGATACATCATTCCATCCTTTTGCATGAAAGCTCATCTTTCTCTCATCTACCAAGTAATAAATTGTACCATCCCTATCTATAATGTAATGTACTGATAATTTTCGGTTTTTTAGTCCATTATAAGCTTTGATTACTGCATCGTCTCCTGTATGATGTAGTATAATTGTATCTACTGTTACTCCAGAAGGTCTATTATAGCCCTCTAGTGAGTATTTATAAGAAACACCAATACCTGGTTTTGTTGTAGTTGGCTCAACTTTGAGTTGTGTATCTTTATTTTCATATTTCTTAGCATCTTCAATTTCTGATTGCTCAGCCTCGTCCTTTCTTAGATCCACTGATATATCTGCTGCTATAGATTGTAATTGAGATAGAACAATTGGCTCTGAAAAATCGATAGCAAACCTTATTTTATGCTCATTCTCAACTATATTATTTTGAGAATCTACTACTATAAGTTTTTTTCCTGTATTATAACAAAATGTATAAACCTTTCTTTTGTAAGATTTAGAGTGGCATTCCTTTCCTATCTCTCCTTTGCTCACTACTAAGACCTTTCCATTTGAGTCCTTAGCCAATCTATAATTTAAACCTCCTGAAAAGATAAAAGAGCTTATGATAAAGGAATTTTTAATAGTAGCTGAATACTTATTTTTGTCAATTCTTGCATTGACAAGAACATCATATCCAGATTGTGACAATACATACTCACCGTCTCTAATGTGATGATCACACTCACACCCTTTTTCTTCAGTGGAAGAGCAATTAATTAAATAGTCCATAAAGTCCATAAACATTCCATCATTTCCTTCATAACAGCCTATAGATACAGGATAGCCTTCTATATTAGAACCCTCCTTAAGATTAAACTTTAATACTTCTATATTAACACATGTTTCAAGATCATTATCTAAGGAGCAAGCGTTAACTATCTGTTTCAGAACTTCTTCTATTTTATCATAGACCTCTAAATTGTAGTTAATATCCACTGAAAATGATGGCCTTATAGAAGAACCTCCTACTATAACACTATAATCTTTATCTTCTGCTTGAGGTACATCTGTTGTTTTCCCTGTTATTTTATTTTTTGGCTCATATAATTCAAGAATTGCTGATATGATTAGCAACAGAAAGACTGCTATTGGTATCATAATTATTTTCTTTTTCATTTTTACTCTAACATGGTTTTAACCTATTGCTACATAAAGCGGTTTAACTTGAGCTAATTGTTGCTTAGACATCTCTCTTGCCCACATGTCTGTCCCATACTCCCAATGCCACCATTCTAACTGCAGATTTACAAACCCTGCATTTGTCATTATTTCCTTAAGTTTCTGCCGGCACTCATTTATTTTTAATCCATTTGGATCTTTATTATTAGAATAATCATCTATCCTTGGTTTATCCCTTATATCAATTGTACCACAAGAGTATCTGTTGCCTTCAATAACTAATCTTACATCAACTGCACCGCCTGTTTGATGGCTAGATCTGCCAGGAGGTGCTGCATTTCTATTACTACATTTGCTATCTACTATTTTCCCGCATAACTCCTTTTGTTCATCGTAACTTCTATAAGCATCATTCACAAGTATAACATACCCTTGATTTTTTGCTTCTTCTGATGCTTTAGCTAAATGTGATAATGCACCTTCTCTCAACTCGCAGACTGGCTTATCTCTTGCTACACAAGAAAATTTTTGTAAATTTTTGCCATTATTTCCTACTATAGGTAATGATTTTCTATAAGATTCAATAGGGTAACTATCTGCTGTAATTTGGCTTGGAATAGTTAAATCGTAATTAGCTGTATTAGTGGCAATCCCTAAAAATTTTAGATTGCCTTCATTGATTATTGAATATTCATAATTTTCTGCATTAATATTCAAATCACTATTTTTTTCTAGTTTTGGCTTGAAAGAATTATAGAATTCTTCCTTAAGAGCTTGATCTATCTCTTTTTTACTTGGTATGCACCTAACATCTCCAGAAAACCAAATTGGATATAAACCATATCTGCCACATTTATCTTTTACTAAGTTGTTTGGAAGATTATTAACAGCTGAATGTAAGGAATAATATGCTGCTGATTGTATGAAAAGTTGTTGAGCATATACCTCATTCTCATTTTCATAA
>CAZBGH010000214.1:0-2382 GCA_964491335.1 uncultured Methanosarcinales archaeon
AAGAAATAGACGAGGTAATAAGTATGAAATTAACAAGCTCTGCGTTTACGCATAATGCTGCAATACCTTCACAATTTACTTGCGATGGTGCAGATATATCACCACCATTAGCAATAAGTGAAGTTCCCGCAAATGCAAAAAGTCTAGCTTTAATAATGGATGATCCAGATGCGCCTGTTGGAACATGGGACCATTGGATAGTTTTTAATATTTCGCCATCAGTAAAACAAATAACTAAAGGAACTGAACCAAATGGAATAGCCGGTAGAAATAGTTGGGGCAAAACTGGCTATGGTGGACCTTGTCCGCCTTCTGGAACACATAGGTATTTCTTCAAGCTTTATGCTCTAGATACAGAACTTAATTTACCAGAAGGCTCTACTAAAAAAGAGCTGGAAAGGGCGATGCAAGAGCATATTCTGGCAAAGGCAGAATTAATTGGGTTATATAAAAGAGCTGGAAGATGAGGGGCACCATTACTGCTTGCTTAGCGTTCGGTGGTTAGACATTTTAACCTCCAAGAACCTTCGGTTCTAGTAATTATTTTTATTAATTAACAATAAATTACGATTATTTTAGTGCATGTGTTCCGCGCTTACTATAGTAGGTCTTTCTTCACTCCAATAATACATCATTGCTTTTCCATGTTTTACAGATTTAACTCTTCCTTGTTTTTGTAATCTCTCAAGGCAAAGTCTTATACGAGTATAAAGGCTAGGTAATCCTTTTGCCCAATCTCCGAACGATTTGTTATCAATATCTTTTTCTTTTACTCCAAAAACTTCTACCATCAAACCACTAATTGTGTATGCGTTCTCTGGATTCTCTTTGAGTTTTTGAGTTACTTTACCACAGGCATCCATTTCTTTTAATTCCTTTACAGGAATTTTAATTGTAATTCCCATTTTTACCTCCTAAATATTTATTGTTTTATTAAACATCTATTGTTTAGAATGTTTAAGTAGTATATAAATGTTTTGATTAAAATATGTACTGTAACATATATATTGCTATGCTTCTTATAGGTAACTAATAGTAAAATATTAATACTAGTATGGTATACTATTTAAAGTATAGTATAATACTATGTATTATAGTATAATAGTTCATATTATAGTAAAGTTTATTATAGGTGATTAATATGTTAATACCTGAAAAACTAAACACAATAATAAGAGTGTTGTTGGTTAATTCATTTGAAAAAAAACCAAATTTACAGTTGTCCACATTAGCTAAAAAAACAAAAATAACTCCAGCTATGGCGGCGAGATTAGTTTTACGTCTTAAAAAAAGTGAATATGTTGATGTACGTAGAGGAATAAAAGTTATTAACCCTGTTAGATTAATGACAGCTTGGAGTTATACTTATTCAATAAGGGAAATTGAAAAGTTAGAATTTGTAGCTGCTGAAAGACCACAATATGTTATGTTAAAAATAGCAAATAAAGCACGACTTGAGAGATTACAGTATGCATTTACGTTATTTTCAGCAACAGAACATGTTAGTCCATATGTAGCACCTTCGGATACATATCTTTATATTCTTAGAAAAGATATAAAAGAATGGCAAACTTTATTTAGAGGTGAGAATATGCTACCAACGGAAAAAGATGGAAATGTAAAATGTTTGGTGGTAGATGAAGATTATTTTGAAGGAGTTTGGGAGGTAAGAGATGTTATGATAGTTTCTATACCTCAATTATATGCGGACCTTTTTTCATATGGTGGACGTGGAGAAGAAGCCGCAATGGAGGTATTAAATAGGTATTACTGAAATGTACGACCCAATTGAAGTAGATATTTCTAAAAATTTACTTAGAGACATCACTAAACAATGTAAAGATAGAAATATCACAATTGCACTTATTGGTGGATGGGCTTCCTTTTTTTATGTTAATCAAACTTATCGTCGAGCATTTGGAAGAGATTATATGGGTTCAAGAGATATTGATATTTGCTTTAAGCATGATAAAGAAAAAGAATTTCTTGAACTAATCAAAGAAATGGGCTTTATGAAAAATGGTTATAAGTTCAGATGGGAAAAAATTTATAATAGAAAAACTAATAATTTCCTTACCCAAGAAGAAGCGAAAAAAGAAGAAATTTTTAATTTAATCTATATATTCTTAGACATTTTTTGTGACCAAGAAGCAAAATATCTTGAATGTTGGGCTCTTGAACCTCTTAAAGACATGAAGATAATAATGATAGAAGATTTTAGCTTAGCGGATATTGATACTTTAATTACATTAAAATGCCATGCTATATTTGCTCGTGATAAAGCGGATAAGGAAAATAAAGATGCTTGCGATTTGTATGCTTTAATTAATTATAGTTCAAGACAAATAAAATTGGATAAACTTTTAGAAGAAGCAATTGATA
>CAZBGH010000215.1:0-2372 GCA_964491335.1 uncultured Methanosarcinales archaeon
TGAAGAGTAATAAGGTTATTGCGAAGAATGTTAACCTAGGAACTGGTAAAATTGGCGTAAGGATTCCTAAAAAGTGGTCAGCTTTAATAGCAAAAGACCTTAATAGACCAATAATCTCAACATCTGCAAACATTACAGGGGAGCCTTTTATGACAAGTTTAGAAGATCTTAATCCTCGTGTTAAAGAACATATTGATTTAATAATATCTGAAGGTTCAAAGAAGGCGAGACCCTCAAAGATTATTGACTTAACTAGGAATAAGGTTATTACCACAAAAAGATAATAAATTACTATAGTCAACCAACAAAGTAATTAAGGTTATACCTTTTAATTGAGATATACAAGAAACATAACCATCTAAGTTGTTTGCTAATATTTTGTCAACAAATTAGGTATAGCTGCTCCAACTGAGCAAGGCATTGAAACTAGAATTACAATTTTAAAGACATGTTCTCCTGAATTTACAATGGTGTTTATTCCAAAAATATAAACTAAAAATATAGAAACTAGGATTGTAATTGTATATAGTGAAAGAAAGCGTTTTGTCCAAAACTGTCCAAATGGTCTTAACTTTTTGTTAGGAACTCTCTTATAACCTATAAAATATATCTCTGCTGTCAAAATTAAGATTGTGGATAGAACTATTAATGTAAGTTGAGATAAGTTAAGTCTGGCTGCAATCTCAATTATATCATCTCTAAGTATTAAGGTAGAGCCTATAAACATTGCACCAAGAAAAGCATTAATTACATCTCTTTCTGAGAAACGATTAGGAACTCTCTCTAAGATTTTTTTTCTTAGATCAGAAACATCTTTTTGAATCTTGTTTAATTTTAAATCTTGCTGAGTTTTCCTGGCTTTCATTTTAGTTTTTGTTGTTTAACACTGAGTTTATTAATTATTGTCTTAATTCTTAGGTGAATACTCTCTGCCAATTTAAGTAAATATTATTAGCAACTTCGGTTAAATCCATGCCTTTAATCTCTGCTATCTTCTTGTAGCTTTCTATTATAAAAGCTGGCTCATTTCTTTTATCTTTGTAGGGACTAAGATAAGGGCTATCTGTCTCACAGAATAAATGAGAGAGAGGAACTTCTTTAACTAGCTCTTGAAACTGCTGACTCCTAACTACATTTGTTGGGATGGAAAAATACCAGTTATTATCAACAATTTCTTTGATCAGTTTCTTACTGCCATGAAAGCAGTGAAAATTAACCTTTTTTAGCTTAGAGGATTTAAGCATCTCAATGCAATCTTTCTCTGCTTTTCTGGAATGAATTATTAAAGGTTTATTGGTTCTTTCACAGAGTTCAATAATTTTATGGAAAAGGATTTTTTGCTGGTCTTTTTTGTCTTTAATCCAATGATAATCTAAGCCGCATTCTCCGACAGCATAAATACTCTTTTTGTTCTTCTCTATGAACTTTATTTCTTCATCAATATCAAAAGGCTCTGATTTTAAAGGATATTCTCCAGCTTCTATTTCTTTCTGTAGGGCATCAACTGGGTAAATGCCTAATGCTGCTCTTAGAATATCATATTTCTTGCAGAGATCGAGCACTTCCTTATTACTAGATGGGTTAACACCTGCTATTAAAATTATTTTTACACCTGCTTCTTTGGCCCTTTTTATCACATCATCAATATCTTTTTCAAAATAAGGGTGATCAAGATGCGCATGTAAATCTATGAATAAAAGTTGTGGTTGCATGATATTATTTGTAATTAGATTATTTTTATCCCAGTCTTAATATTTACCCCAAAGTCTGGATAATCAATATTTAATGCGTTTGGATATTCTATATGCAATGCTTGGCTAGTATTAAAGCCCAAGACACTATGGATAGTAGCACCACCTTTGGCCTTAATTTTCATAATATTGTTGTCAAGTTCTATTGAAATATTTTCGTCTGCTACACCATCAATTTCTACATCAGCTTCTTCACTGGGATCAACTCTTTCAGAAACCACACAACTAGTACCAAATGTACCAAAAGCAAACATAGATAGATTAGTGTTGCCTGGCTCAAAATCATCTATTTCGCAACCTGTTATATTCTCGCTTATAATAACTGTTATCTTATACGATAGTATTCCTTTACCCTCTATACGAATTTCCTTGCCGCCAAAATCTTTATGCCTATATGTCACATTAGATGGTGTTATTATTAATGGTACTTCATTCTTAATTTCAAGTAAGTCTATTGCAACATTTGGGAAATTTCTTTCAACAAAATCTTCAAAACTAGTCATTTTAGTATTAAAACTGCCATTATTGGCATTGGGCAGATTTTCCTTAAACTCAACTGTTTGGTTAGTAATATTTACTGTTATGCCACTTTTTGCATTAAATATCTGAGAGAATCCATGT
>CAZBGH010000216.1:0-2361 GCA_964491335.1 uncultured Methanosarcinales archaeon
CAGGAATAGCAAAGAAACTTCTTAACAACAATATGGTTGAACGTTATCATAATGAATTTAGAGAATTTGACAAAGTGAGAAGAGGATTTAAGTCCGATGAAACAGCTCAGCAATGGAGCGATGCATTTAGGCTTTATCATAATTTCATTAAGAAGCACATGGCTCTGAATGGAGCAACACCTTCTCAAGTAGCAGAAATTGATATTGATTTAGGCAGAAACAGATGGTTAAGTCTGCTCAAACAAAGTCTTAATCACCCGAATACGACAAAAAAGGAGGTAATTTTAAAATGACCCCTTAATACGACAGAGAGTTATTTATCAAGATTTATAGCATAAATCACTTGTTTTAGTTTTTAGCATTTTTATTTAATATTTTATACTTATTTAGTATTAATAGACAATAACCTGTGGTAATTCTACTCCAATTCTCTCAAATACCTCATGTATAGCTTCATGAGCTTTTTGTGTATAATATTTTATAACGATTGGAGTGTTTGTCTCCGCATGCTTATTAAAAAATCTTAATGCATCTTCTACTGTAACTTCGAACCCTAATACTTTTAGTAATGCAACCTTTCCAAGCTGCTGAGCTATTTCTCCATGTCTCAATGGGAGTTCTGTTAGTCTTAACTTCAGTTTATCAGGTTTTACTTTTCCATTTATATAGTTAGCCAATAGCAAAGCCCCCCTCTTTTCTAATTGCCATATTCTCCGATAATGTAAAGATAATTCAGGAATCTTTTCTAACCTTCTTAACGAAAGGTGCTCATAACCTGGAAATGGAGTTCTATGCCGTAGTACTTTATACATATTATCAGTAATTACACCCTCTTCTAATGCAGAATGTCCCATCTCTTCAATCTCTGCACTTGGATTATCAGCTAATCTGGAGACTGTATTGTATAATGTTCGTACATGCCCACTAAGCCCTTGATTATGTTCATCCACAAATGAGCTCATCTTACTCCCCCACTATGCCCCTTATCTTCTCCCTCAATTCTTCCAAAGGGATCTTACTTTAAAATTTTATTGTTTTTTGAGGCTAAGTAGAAAATCTAGCTTCGCTCGGTTTTGCCATCGGCTCGCATTTACATGTTTAAGTGGAATTGACATTCCCAGTAAGGGACTTCCCCCTTGTCAATGCAAGGTGTTGGTAGATTAATGCTCGCAATGCTTGAACAAAGTTCGGCACCAACTTCGTTGGAATTGATGGCAAAACTAACATTTTCTACTAAGCCTATTTTTGGAATAGAGAATAGAATTTATGCTTTAGCCGTGTTTCTAATTTGTAATAATAAGATAACCTATTTAATATCCCTACCAAAACAGGACTTCCTAATTCTTCCCAGGGTTTTGGAGGATCTAGACCCAGACTTTTACAGTATTCTCTAACAGAATCATAGCTACTTCTATAATCTCTATAACCTTCTACAAGACCTTTTATCCTATAAGTCCTTCCACATGGAACTGTTGATCTCTCATCAATAGCTTTCAATAATTCAGTTTCTGTTGTTCCAGGAAATTCTGTATATGCTGACCATACATTTGGGAAATGGATATCACTAGAGCCTAGTCTTGCAAATCTTTTATCTCCATATCTGTGAAGGTGGACTTTATTAACAACCAAAGTTAGGTATCTTGCAAAAAGATTTGATAATGGTTCAGTAAAGTGTCCATTTATAACCTCTACCCCATCATAAGGTTGATGAAGGATAAGGCTACCAACACCTCTTAGAGTTGCTGATGCTTCTGAAGAGTTGAGATGCCGCACTAAAGTAAATGGATGAGCAGCAATAGCTAATCCCCCTTGAGCATGGATTGCATCAATTGTCTCTTCTGCACTCATCCTAGGTGGTATGAATTCCCTAATATCAATCGCTAGTATGTGTCCTTCTAAAGCTGATATCTCTTCTCCTATTATTACTTGAGGTACTGCTTCAACTATTCTTTTAGATAGCGATTTCACATATTCTACAGCTTGTTGTGCACCTTCTATTGTATCATGGTCAGTTATTGCTATAACATCTCTAAATTTAGAGTTATGATTGTTCAAATGATGAATATTTCTGATTACAACATCATCAATAACCCTTTCTGGAGTGAGAATGCTGTCTTTTACCTCACCATAAACTGTGTGTATATGAAGGTCTGCTTTGCCCATATATTATAAAGTTTTAAAAGAAGCTATTTAAAAAAGTTCCTAAAATAAAGCGTTATTGAAAAGTCCAAAGTTGCCATCAATATAGTGAAGGTTAATGAGCCAAGACTTCAGGCACGTTTCGAGGCATCGAAAACTGAGAGTTTTCTGGTGCTCAAAAATCTTAGATTTTTGACATTCCAGAGAGAAACGTGCAAGCAC
>CAZBGH010000217.1:0-2324 GCA_964491335.1 uncultured Methanosarcinales archaeon
CACGCGTAAGATCGTCGGCAGCGTCAGATGTGTATAAGAGACAGGTTGTACAGAACTCAGGGATTTTTAAAGAATCAAGTTCATCTATTTCCAAAGAGGATGTGAATTGCATGATACTTTTAATATAAGCCTCTCTGTTACCTTCCATGTACTGTTTTGCCTTTAACGGAATATTAGGATTATGTAAAGATGCCTTTTTTAAAGTTTCAAGTCTCTCTTTCAAAATCAAAGTCTCACTATTTAATTCTTTAATGAACTCTTCAACCTTTGAGGATACTGATTTTAACTTATAACTAACTTTAGATTCGAACCATGGTTCTAGATCACTCAACTTAATAGATTCACTCTGCTTTGATTCTTCCTTTGCAAATAATTTGCTAAACCATCCCATAAAGCAACTTAATAGCTAATATTTTAAAATTTTATCGGTTAATTTAATATACAATAATCCTAAACCAAGTAGTATGGCCAATATTATGAAAACAAAAAGAAGCAAACCAAAATATCAGAAAAAACTGGTAGTGGAGCAGATAAAAACTCTTTTTGAACAGGCAAAATTACGGTTTAGAGAGGATAGAAAACTTTCTAATAAATATATTAAGACTGCTAGAAAGCTTGGCATGAAGTTCAAAGTCAGAATACCTAAAGGGCTTAAAAGGAAGTTCTGTAGGCATTGCTATAGCTATCTTGTACCTGGTGTTAATTTAAGGGTTAGAACACATAACGGGAAGGTTGTTTATTATTGCTTAGAATGTAAGAGGTTTATGAGGTTTAAGTATTAATTGTTACTATGGAGTAATTAAAATAGAAAGGTTTATATATATGCTATTTTTGAGTATTTTGTATATAGAATATATGTTTTAGATCGGGGTAAAATATGGTTAGTTATCAATCATTATGGCAAGCATTGAAGTATCTAACAAATGTAGTAGTAATACCTATTACTTTGGCAGCATGTAGCTCAGGGCAGACTCCTGCTATTATAGAGATACAGGGTAATATTAAGCCTGAGATAAGTGTTCCACTTGACCGTAGAGGGAACCCATTGTTTGATACTAATACCTCTAATGGTATGGTGAGAGTAGTTAATCCCAATGGAGAAGCTAGGGAATATTTAGTTACTTATGCTCCCCCTATTAATGGTCAAGGGATTGAGGCATTAGCAAGGAGATTTAATTGTGGTGCTGATAGAGCTCAATTAAGGGGATTGGTGCTACTTATGGCTAATTTAATTAACTCAAGTGAAGAAGAGCTAGGAAATGGTGCAAGAATTGCTTATCATCTGGTTGCAGAAGCTCCTAATCTAACAGCACCTACTAAATCAGCTATTGTATTATATCCTGTTGTCCAGGACCCTTCACTACAATGTAAAAGGTGAAGTCAAGATGTATGATGAGGAATTTGAGGAGAATGAGAAAGAGGATTTCTTGTTAGATGAGATATCTGGAAGGAAAAAAAAGCCTGTTATGAGTGTATTAAATAAGAGAAAGCTGTCTAAGTATGAGATGGACGAATTGTTTGTAGAGGAATAAACATGAGTAACTTGAGAATAATGAATTTTGAAGATGGGCTAAGTTTTATAGTTCAGACAGTACTATCAAAAGCTCAATATAAACCAGTAATTGTTTTTATAGATGGATTTCCTAATGCTGGGAAAACTAAATTAATAAGAAGATCTCTTGAAGAACTTTATAATCGAGGAAAATTTGGATGTGGTTTAATGCGTCGTGACCCATTAAACAGACTCCCTGAATATGAAAATGGATTAGATTATTTATTAATACAAGATACTGGAGCATATAGTCCGGAGGTTGATATTTATACAGAGCAGAATTTTGGTAAAAAACCAGATTTAATAGTCCATATTGCAAAAAGATTTTCTTTAGACTATCTATCTGATATACGTAAAGTAGAATTAGAACGAGGGGATTATGTTGTTATTGAGAATCCTGATGCTAGAAATAAACCTGATCCTAGAGTTGCTATCAAACTTGATTTTGAATAAAGATTAACTACTCCTTGATTTATACGCTATCTAGTGAGTTTCAGATAGTGTAAAGTAAAGTTATAAAGTACACACTACATAGGCTTTTGGCAAAGGCTCACTACGTTTGGGTTGCCATCGGTTCGCATTTAGATGTATTCGTTAATAGCCAAAATTCCCATTGCAATTTCCTTTTGGCTCTCTGTGTTATTTTAAGATGCTCACAAATTGATGGCAACCTTCACTTTGCCAAAAGCCCTATATGAGGATTTAACTACTTTACAGATAGCCAAAGCTTTTAAATAATTTAATATTCTCTTATTTATGATGGAACTTTTAA
>CAZBGH010000218.1:0-2286 GCA_964491335.1 uncultured Methanosarcinales archaeon
AGACTTTATCTTTTATGTATATTCTGCAGTTTTTTAATAAGATTGACATTTTATACAGTATCTATATAGTACAAATCATAACTATATTAGCAACATACTCTTTGTTATGGTCTTTAAGTCATATCTAGGGATAAACCCTAAATCTGTACTCGCTACACTAGTATCAACTATTGATGGCCATAATTGTTTTTGCTTACTATTAGTGTTATAAGCTATTCTAAATGTTGGATAATTTTTCTTAATCTCTTCTTCCAATTCTTTCAAAGTAGCTATTACACCTACTAAATTGTAACTAATAAATCTTTTGATTTCTGAATAAGACAAACCCATTAATTTCTCAGTTGCAAATATGCCATCTTCCATGGCAGTCAAATGTATTACAGTATCAGGGTGCAAACTTGAAATAAACTCATTTTCTTGTCTTGCATGGCTGAACATATCTGCAATGAATCCCGTAAATCCTCTACTAATTGGAGTTTTACTACTTATCATTGGACTATATCTTAAACTCCTGATATCAATGCCTTGATTCCAATAATAAGCTGCTACAAGTTCGCCTATTATCTTTACTACTCCATAAAAAGTGACTGGTGGAGGAATACTTAGCCCAGATATTTGGTCATTAGATGAATTAGAATTAAAAGCTGTTTTCTTGTCTAGCCAAAAAAATTCGTGGCAGTAAGCAGCATTTGGTGTATTTCCATAAAAATTAGCTAGAACATTATAAGAAATTAAAGTTATATCTTCGAGTGTATGGTCTCCACGGATAAAAATTTCCTGAGGAGCGCGACTTGCAACTTCGCTTGACTCAAATACAGAATTAGAGCTAGGCCAAAAAATCTTAGTTTTTTTACTTTTCGCAAGTTCTAGGACATTTACTAATCCTCCTATATGTACATTCCACGCAATATCTGGTCTTCTTTCCCTTAGGTCAGAAGAAACTGAGGCCAGATTATAAACTTCTTCTACTTTATGCCTTTCAAAAACAGATTGCAAAGATACTTTGTCTGTAACATCGACATTCTCACTAGGCCCAGAGGAAAGTAATTCAGTTGGTGTATTATCATGCCATCCTACTATTACATCGTCATTACCATATCTTTTTCTAAGTTTTACCACTAATTCAGAGCCGATTCGTCCAGTTGCCCCTAACACTAATATTTTATTTAGATTCATATTTTCTATCATCAAACTTCTGGCTTAAGACATTTTATTAATGTGTTGAATGATACTTATTAATCGTTACCTTCTTCCCACTCTTCAACCTTGCAAAATTTCCAAACTCTGACATTTTGTTTAACAGCTTAGAATTAAATATAGGACCATCCATACAGACTATTCTATCATTGACCATACATGCCCCACATACACCGAATCCACACTTCATCATTCTCTCAAGAGAAGCTTCACATTCAACCTTATATTTTTTACATATTTCAAGGACTTTCTTCATCATTACTTCTGGACCACAAGTGTAAACAATTTTTATTTTTTTGTTTTGTGACAAGACTTCTCCTAAAACATCTGTTGTAAAGCCTTTTCTTCCATAACCCCCATCGTCTGTTGTTATAATCATATTTTTATCGTTGTATCTTTTTAAATAAATCAAGTATTCTTTACTTCTTGCACCATTTATAATGAAAGGATTTTTTAATATATCAATTAAGGTAGATACTGATGCCATTCCGACACCACCTCCAACAATGCAAGCGTTATGATCATTGGAAAAAGAATTACCATATGGACCTCTAATGCCTACCCCATCACCTTTCTTGAGTTTGTCCAGCCTATTTGTAAATTTGCCTATTGTTTGTGATGTGAAAGCAAATTCTTTTTTGTTCCAATAAGAGACTGCCATTGGTTTTTCATCCAGACCAGGAATCCAAACCAGTACAAATTGCCCAGGCTTGCAATGAATATGTTCACTAAAAAAGAACGATTTTTGGTTTTTAGCTTCAAGTACTACGTCACTGATTTCAAGCATTTGTGGAATATCAGTTTTAGAGACTTCAGTTGGTGATAAATTTTTGTTTTGCTGCATATTAAATTCCTTCCCAAAAATAGACTATAGCATTTTTGCGTTTCTTGCATGAATTCCGTATCGGCGCATTATAGTTCATATTGCATAATACGCTATATTTGTAACCATTAACTTCTGTGTCTTCGTGATGGGAATTTAAGCCTAAAAGATGCAATGCCTCATGCTTTGCTCTGCACCTTAAAAACTTATCATATCTGGATAAAACAATAACATTTTCCAAGCTGGGATTATTTGAATTTTATCCT
>CAZBGH010000219.1:0-2285 GCA_964491335.1 uncultured Methanosarcinales archaeon
CTCATTTTCTTCTAATTTTTAAATTTGCAACTCTTGACTTTGTGTATGCTTGTCTGTCCGCTAGCGCACTTTACAGCCATGATAAGCGGACCTTTGTAAAGGCTCGCAGTTCGAGCCTCGTATGCAAATTGTTTTTATGTTACACCAGACAATTATTTGCTATCTCCTAAGTATATCTGCAAGGAATCCAAACAACATTATCTGTACCCCTATGAGCATAAGCAATGCACTTAAAATAGTTAAAGGAACATGACCTATGCTCCCATATCTAACAAATAAATAAAGTAACCAGCTGCCAACACCAGCTCCTATAATAAAAAAAGTTCCTCCAATGCTCCAAAAAAATTTTAATGGCTCATAATCTCTGTAAATCCTCAGAATACTTATTGCGGATCTTAGAGCATAGTCAAAAGGATTTCTCATAAGCCTACTTTTACCATTCTTTCTTCTTGCAAAATATATTGGAATCTCTTTTACCCTAAATTTAGCTCTTACAGCCCTAATAATCTGCTCTTGTGTGTAAGTAAAATTTGATGTTATATCCAACTTTCTAGCAACCTCTTTAGTAAAAGCCCTAAACCCAGTCTGGGCATCTTGAATCTTAAATCTAGCAACACCAGAGATAATTTTGCTAAAAACTTTATTACCTATCCTTTTTAACCAAGGCATATACTCAATCTGCCCTAGAAACCTAGACCCTAGTACTATATCATTACCGTTTTCTATTTCTTTTATCAACTTAGGTATATCCTCTGCCAAGTACTGTCCATCTGCATCAGTATGCACAACTACATCAGCATTAAGCTTAAGACATTGTTCAGTTTCAGTCTTAAAAGTCTCTGCCAAACCATAATTCTTTGGATGTGAATAAACTATTGCTCCAGCCTTTTTTGCAATTGCAGCAGTTTGATCTGTGCTGCCATCATCTACTACCAGTATCTTGTAGGGGTATTTAGTAGCAGACATTACTTTTTTAATTTCTAAGATAACTTTTCCTATTGTGCTCTCTTCATTATAAGCAGGTATTGTTATTACAACATTCATGTTTTAACCAGGTTTTGTAGTATTACTTCTGATTTTTTTATGGTTTTTATAATACTTATGAATTAGTATAGCAGAATAAATTATTGTTAAAGGTAAGAGTATAATGTAGTATTGATCTGGCCATACCAAACCCAACTCAAAATTTTCCCATGAAAAAGGAAATAACAACAAATTTTGGCCAAGTAAAATATGTTTGTTAACTAAATCAGCTATTAAATGAGAAGACCATCCAATAAATAATAGGAAATAAGCTTTAGGCTTATCAAAATCAAATAAGGGTAATAGCAATAATGAGAAAAGTACAATTCCTAAAGGAGTATGTAATGGATTAAAAATCCATGTAATAGCATATTTATCAATAGGGAAAAAAATACTTAAAAGCTCAAGTTTTACTAATATGTCTGGAAGTACAGAACCAAGAACTACGAGACTTTTCTTTTTGATATTAAATAATTCTGCAACTATTAAGCCAATTATTATATGGGCAATCCAATCAGGCATCTAGTTCACCTTTTCAATAAAACCTTTTCTAGTCAGTTTCCACTCTTTAAAGAAAACATATATGATATACAAAATCGAGAGAGAAGAAAGAAAATATTTCACAAAGATATAATCATTATACCTTATATCTTCAGCTTCTATGTAACCTTCTTTATTATAATATCCAATCACGCATACTGTGCCATATTTTGGATACCTTGGATTATTTGCTTTTACTTGTATTCTTTCATATCCGCCTCTAATAACCAATTGATCTTTACTTACATATTCTGCAATGCCACAATTTTCAGCTTTTACACCTTCAAGTGATTCAGGATCATTTTGAAATGTTGCTAATGAAGGATAATACTTATGGTAATTCTCATATGAATATAGCATTATAGAAACTAGAACAATAAATGCTAAAAAATAAGTTATTCTAAATATTCTCATCTTACATCATCCAGGATAAGCGAGATAATTACCTATTGCCAATACGTCAATAGCCCCCTGCTTAAATGCCCTAACAGCATCTCTAGGTGTACAAACTATTGGCTCTTCATGCATATTAAAAGACGTATTAACAAATATTGGCAACCCAGTTACATCTTTGTAGGCTTTAAGTATATTGTAATAACTTGGATTATGGCTTTTAGAGACTGTTTGAGGTCTTGCAGTATTATCCACATGCATAACTGCAGGCGCTTTTCTTGCACCTTCTGGCTTGACATCAAATGTAATTGTCATAAACTTAGCAGCAA
>CAZBGH010000220.1:0-2268 GCA_964491335.1 uncultured Methanosarcinales archaeon
TAATCGTTCTAAATCTCTCATTGTCGGCGCTAATATCAAAGTTGTAGCACTATAATGCAATCAAAATATATAATCACTATAAAAGAGTAAAATTTATAAATAGACTATCTTTCACATTTATTTATAGATTATATAATTTTTATAGGGGGATCTTATGGCAAGAAGGCAAGAAGATTTCAATCATTTTCGACTATTAAATTATGGACAGTTAATTAAAGCTGCTATTAACGACCCTGTTAGTCAACAATTCACTTTATGGTTGCCAGAAGCTAGAGAGAAGACTTTGTTAGGGCGGCCTCCATCTAAAGATGTACTGGATAGTTACCTATTGACCGAAAGGGGTTATTATGCTTTAACAGATTTCATTCTTGTTCCAGGAGGTGGAGCTAACCCGTTAGCTTTAAGAGGTGTTGAGTCCAGAATACATGAATTGGAAGGGAGAGGGATACCTTATGACCAAATCTATGTAGTGTTAGGCGGTCATGGTCCTGGGCTCCGACTTTATACAGGCTTGGATGATATTCTGGAAGATCCTCAAATTCCCGAAGGGTTAAAGGGTAGATTACCTGCAAATTTTGCTTGGCATGCAAATCTTTTATACGCTGAATTATGTTGTGGTTTAGGCACTATTAATGAGATAGGAGCAAATTTAGAAGCTAATAAAAGATATCTGGAACAAAAATACCCCAGCATAAATGTTGTAATGTTGGAAGCCTTAATAGGGCAAGTAAATTCTAGGGCTACGGACCTTATCGAAGTTTTTAATGTCCATAATAATCGAGACATTACATATAAATTAGGGCCGTCAGAAGAAACATTTACACCAACAGAATTAGATCAATATTTCAGAAAATTAATGGATAGAGGATCTATTGTAATAGGGGCAGTATGCATTGATGGGAGAATGGGATTTACTTCTCCTCATGAAAGCGTCAAAAAAATAGATATTAATAAATTAGGAAACTCTACATATGGCGGGGCTCTTGGACATACAGAGCCATTTGGTACATTCCTAGATGATGATCCAAGAACTTTGATGTTTAGCCATTATGTAACTACACATGATATAGCAATTGTTAGAGGAGCTAATTGGCGTGGTCCTAAGATAGCATCACACTCAAACCCTTTGATAATAAACATTCCTAAAGAACTTTTAATGGAACGAGAGTTTGCTGGACAATTTTATTCACAAACATTTAGATTACTGAGTAATTTAAGAAAGTCTACCTATGGTCCTGGCATCTTTGGACAAACATATACGGTTCCATGCATTTTAACTGACGAGGGACTGGCAGAAGTTAAAACAAATGGGTTAGAATTTGTTTTTGGTGATACAAAAGCTGGGCGGCTATTAGAAAATGTAAATACTGTTTTACCAATTTTAAATTCTTCACGAAAAGAAGTTGTTGTTGAGAGACTATTGAAAGGAGAAGAAGTTAAAATGGCTGTTTACATACCAAATTTAAATCCTGGTTTTAAGCGTTACGTGCCTGGAAGCAGTCAACTGATTGGTCATATATTTCCCTATTATTTAAGATGAATTATCATACTTAATTCAGTTCTTCTCACAAACAAACCCTTTCAACCTTCCCCTTATAGCAAATCTCAAACCTTCTCGGCTCAAAATAACCTTTATTCATAGTATTTATCATTATGCCCCCCACTAAAGCAATTTTTCCTTTAAAGTGATGCTTTAATTCTTGAATTAGCTTTATGATGTCCTGCTCTATTAGATTATAATTAACTTCAACAAGCCCTTTAACTTGGTTTTGCGAAGATATAATTTTGTCAGCGTGAGGTATTAGCATTTTTTCTATTTGATATTGCTCCATGTCAAGAATATCATAATTTGGCTCATAGATTTTCCCATTTTTTTTGGCTGCATTGTATTTATTCAAAAACGAAATTGCAGAGCCGCATGCTGTTGACTCATGCGATTGATTTTCTCTCAAAATCTTTCCCAATTCGCCGCTTTCTGATATGCCAATATGAGGTCCATATAAAATAATGATGTTTCCATTGTCTGGAGCGTGATGAGAGAATGCAAAAAACCCAGTTTTTCCTCTAAATGGGTAGCCTGTCAAACCGCCTAATGGAAACTGCTGTTTGCCATAATGCATCTCAAACTTTGTTACGCTCCTGTTTATCTCATCAGGACATGTCGAATAGCCAAAAAGGGTGTTTTTTGGAGTGAATTGATGATTTTTTGCTAATTTATCAACAACTTCAACAGTTAATTTTTGCCCTTCAATTGCATTGGGGAAATAC
>CAZBGH010000221.1:0-2257 GCA_964491335.1 uncultured Methanosarcinales archaeon
GCAACAACTTTGTAAGGCTTGAGCCTTTAGAAGATATAGAGGTCGTGGAGATGAGGATTGAACTGCAATAAGATTTAAATACTTAATTTCCTTAATCAACAAAAGTAATGCAAAATGAACATAGGTGAAATTAGAGAAAGGTATAAAGATGAATGGGTATTGGTTGAAGTGTTAAAGGAAGATGAGAATGGAAACCCAGTAGAAGTAAGGTTAATAGAGCATAGTAAAAATAGGGATAATATATACGATAAGCTAAAAGAGACAAAAGGAAAAGATACTTATCAGTTCTATACGGGAGAAATACCCAACAAAGGTTATGCGGTGGCCTTTTAATGGCAAAAATAGAATTTGATAGAGATAAACCGATTATATTGGCTATTACCACAATCAGAAACAAAGGAGAGGTAAGAAGGCTTAGAATGGCTCTTGATACTGGAGCAACGTATTGTATGATTCCATGGAAAATAGCAGATATCTTAGATTTGCAACCAGAGTTATCTAAAGATAAAATAGACATGACAACTGCTTCTGGTGTTATTATAGTACCGCAGGTAACAGTAGATTCTATAATGGTTTCAAACAAATCATCTAATAACGTTAAAATATTGGTTCATGACCTACCACCAAAAAGCTACGTTGATGGATTGCTCGGATTAAATTTTTTGAGAAACTTCGAGTTATATATAAACTTCAAAGGTGGTTACTTTGAGATTAAATAAAATAAACAAAAGGCTCGCATAGTCTGGTTATAGGAGAGCCTTCCCGGGTACCACACCTTTATGGAAGGATATGCAACAATAAGTATATAAACTTTTTGTTTTCAGATGATTGCGTTGGACAAGATTGCCGAGGTCGCATAGTCTGGTCATTGCGAGAGGCTGAAACCCTCTTGGGTAACCACACCCTCCAGGGTTCAAATTTCAGTAATGAAATGGCAGTCCCTGCCTCGGCGTCTCCAGAAAATATAATCAAAATTTTTTTAAAAACAAAGAGGTGAATTGAGAAGAGTTCTTTGGATGTTATTATTGAGAGGAAAAAAGATGGCAAGAAAGGTGATAAGGGTTGGCAGAAACTGATAAAGGTACAAGAGGTGAAAGAGAAAGAATTGCATTAGAACGAGAGAGGATTGAGTTAGAAGAAGCTCAGGCTAGAAAAGCAGAGAGAGAAGGTCAAGATAGAAAAGAAGAAGAAAAATTAAGGAAAGAGGCTCTATTTCTTGGTAGGCTTATAAAGACCGATAGTAAATCTTTGTGGATATTTATCTCCATTTTAATTTTAGGTGTGGGGGCATCATGGTGGTTTGGACAACTAAATGTAGCTCTTATAGTAATCCTAGTAGTATTTTTCCTTGGACTAATTTGGTGGGGGATTGAATCAGGTGCCAGATATGGAGACATCACCTCGATTTTTATTGCAGTTGCTTTTATTATATGGGGGATAGATTTATGGCCTTCAACTTGGCCATTAGGACAATATCTAGGCCCACCTTATGCAGGATTTAAATTTGATTTTTCAGGAATTTTAGATACTAATTGGGCAGCGGTTGCAACCTCTAGTGTAGTTTTTATATTTTTAATATCAAGTATGCTTAAGAACCTCGCAACAAAACATGTAGGTAAGTTTATTATGTCTTTCTCTCTTTTACTCATAATCAATCAAATTATAAATTCTTATTATCAATTTCAATTGCGAACATGGTCTAATGTTAATTACATCTTTTTAGGTTTTATAATTGTTATAGCTGTTTTAATATTCTTTTTTAGACATAAACTTGAAAGTACAGATTATGCTGACTATCCTACATTTCTTTTTATGACTCTTGTTTTTTCATTTTTCTGGGTAAATATTGGCTGGGTAAGAAATTGGAGAGCACTTGTACATGTGCTTTATATCTTATGGTTTGGATTTTTTTATTTAGCGCGCAAAGAGAAAGAAAATCCAGCTTTTTGGCATATACTAATTCCATCTCTTCTTATATTTGATTTTTATGGATATGGCATGCTTTGGAATTCCGCAATTGATGTATTAAAATTCATTCCAACTCTTGTATTATTTGTATTATTTTACTGTGCCTTTAGAAAAGAAGAAAGTACTTATGCAACTGTATCATTAGCTTTTGTTGTAGGTATAATTTTAATATTCATATTACAAACGCAGGTAATTGAAGCTACAAGCATTCCATTTGAAGCCCAACGAGGTGCCGATGCCAAAGACTTCTACAAGCAATTCAAAGACAAGCTAACACAAGCGATAGAAG
>CAZBGH010000222.1:0-2223 GCA_964491335.1 uncultured Methanosarcinales archaeon
ATCGTTCTCCCAGAGATATAAAAATTGGCTCCTTGCATTATTTGTTATACTTATGCTCTTTATTATTTTTAACATCTTCTTAGCACTATTAAAACTGCAGTTTACTGTTGGCGAGGAAATAACCCTAACAATAAACCCTAGTTCGACCTCTATTTTCCTAAATTATGGAGAAACTAAGCAAATCATATTTAACATAAACGCAACAAACAGTATATTTTGCACAGCATCTTGCTCTTCTAGTTTTGATGATATAAGCCTCTCTAAAGAGCTTGATTATGGCACATTCCCTTTGAATGGAAACCTTGCTCTGTCAAAATCTTATAATCTCTCAGTTCCAAAAATAGGTAAAGGCCAGAATCTCTATAACTTTAAGGTATCTTGTAAAAACAAGAAATCCTTCTTTTGCAAGACTGATGAGCTTGAGAAGTCCTCACTTGCTTTAATAACTCTAAATTACGACTTAAGCACAGCCCAGAAAGAGCTGAAAAAGAGATTAAAATCAAGTTTAAGCAATTTCATTCTTGAGTTTAATACAACAGACTATAAACTTCAAGATGTTAATGACAAATTCTTTACTCTATCCGCCCAAATTAATGTGGAAGACCTAATTGTCATTAAAAACTCTGTAAATGAGGTCTTTAACAAACTCAGGATAGATTTAGAAGAACTCAAATTATTATGGTACAATCAAAGTTATCTTGAGCTAGACTTAGCTTTTGACTCAAGCTATTCAGGAAAAAATAACGAAATCCTTGAGCAGATTGACTTTCTTAACCATGCATTGGACGCTAGACTAAATGGGCACAATAACAGAGTAGAAATTATTAACTCACTAAGCAATCAGAAGTTTACAGAGCTTGCAGCAGTTAATTACATAGTTGAAGATAATGAGTTTTTCGGGATTTTAAGCAATATAAGGAACATTTTAAGCAATATAGGAACTAGCATACTCACAAAAACTTTTGAAAACTATTCACAGATTGATAACAGTCTTAGTGAAGCCCAGCAGGTATTTAATAATCTAAACCAAATCTCTTTAAGAAACTTTAACACCATTGACACAGAAGGAAAATATCTGCTAGGCTTCCAGTTTGATTTAGTTTGCAGTATAAAAGGCATATGCCTTCAGTATCTCATCATTGCAGATTTAAAAGAAGATAGAGAAGTTAACAACACCCAGCTTGTCCAAAATTGCAATAATATAAATGAACTCCAGGATATATATAGCAAGGAAAATAACATATCTTCTAACTTTATTAAAAACAATCTTTCTTTATATGATAAAACTGAATTAAACAAAACTTTAGCTTATGTAATAAGCCATATAAGAGTTAACCTAACAAATAATCATATTGAGCAACTAAATATTCTCCTAAATAGCAATACAACTCTAGGAAGTTATTCTATAACAATCTTAAAAACTCTATTATCAGATAACACGAGCACTGAACCAGAGATATATAATCCATTAAACTTATCTTATGACAAATTATTAGCAGCAACTAGCCTCTATACTCCAAACAATCTTCTTGAATATAATAACAGATTCTGCAATAGAACATTAAATTATATGCATCAAAACTTTAGCATTTACCTTCCAAATATGTCAGAAATAAGTAAAGTTATTTTTCAAACAAACTTCACTCCACTCCAAAAAATAAATGTGACTCTTGAAGATCATCCACCAATTTGTTGTGTTTTCAACAAATGCAGCCCCTGCTGTTCTGATGAAAGGTGTGCAAATAACCCAGAGCTTTATCCAATAATATTCTTGCATGGTCATTCTTTTAACAAAAAGAACTCAGCAGAATACTCACTTGATGCTTTTAATAAAATCATTTCAATATTGGAGAAAAAGGGCTACCTTAATGCAGGTGTCATAACCCCATTATCTAGCTACTCAGAATTTCTTAAGGGAGAATGGGGCTTATCAGGTAAGCCTGTAATAGTAAAGGGAAGTTATTATTACACTAGTTATTTCAACATAGGCCAAAACATAATAGTAACCCAGAAAAGCGAAAACATTGAAAATTATGCCATTAGGCTTAAAGAATTAATCGATTTGGTAAAGTACAGAACAGGCAAGGATAAAGTAATAATAATTGCACATTCAATGGGCGGTTTAGTGGCTAGAAGCTATATCCAAATTTTTGGTGACCAATCTGTCTATAAACTAATTTTAATTGCTACTCCTAATTATGGCATAGATGGTTCGATAAATGA
>CAZBGH010000223.1:0-2217 GCA_964491335.1 uncultured Methanosarcinales archaeon
AATACCCATCTCCTGTTATTAAATTTCCACCGCCTCCAACTTGCTGCACAAGATTACCAGTAAGGTCATATCTATAATAATAAGTGCCTACATCTGGGTCTTCTAATTGTATTTTTCTGCCCAGAGAATCATACATTAATCGAAAGCTTTATATATCAGTTGATATATTATTCCTACCATGCAAAAACTAGTAAAAAAGAGTCCATTTGTAAGATCACCAACCTTAGAAACAGTAATTATGGTAGAGAAAATTATTGACAAATATAGCGGTGAGTTCAACAGAACAGATTTATGGAAAAAATTGCCAAAAAAGGTAATGTGGCAAACTTACTTGGTTATTTTGGATTATCTACAGGAAATAAATAAAATTGCAATAGACAGAAAAGGAAAGATTGGATACATTTGGAATCCTTCCTTGGCTAAAAAACTTGCTGGAAGAAAGGAGATTAAAGCATGATTAAGCCTTCCAAAGTAGTATTTATCTCTGATGAACTTGAAGACAGTTATAACTCTTTGCCAGAAGACGATTTTGTTAAGAAATCCATTGTAAAAGCTGTTAAAGATTTAAAATATAATGCGTTTGCTGGAATTCATGTTCCTAAAAGATTAATTCCAATAGAATACATAAAAAAATATGGCATTAACAACTTATGGAAATATGACATGCCAAGAGGTTGGAGGCTCTTGTATACAATAACAAGCAAAAATGAAGTTGAACTGATTTCTGCTATTCTCGAATGGTTTGACCATAAGGAGTATGAAAGAAAATTCAAATATTAAAAATACGGCCGTGCAATGCCACCATATTGCATTCAACCTAAAAAAACTAAATTTTAGTAGTCTTTTGTCGTAGGGGTAGTTACCCAGTGGCTTACTGCATCTCTAGTTTACACCTAAGGATGCTAATCAATATTTTAAATTTTAAAGCTAATAATTACTAAAAAAATAAAAACTACTATAAAAGCTAAATATCCAATTTTGAAGAGTTTAATCTTTGGGTCTTTTTCATTAAGGTCTAGACAATACATAACCAATGTATATGTTGGCAAGATTGGCTTCTTGAAGAATATTGATTTCCTTTGTAGTTTTCTGATTACTGCAGGTTTATTAGTTCTAAGATATTTGATAAATCTATAATTATGAATAAATGCAAAGACTATTAAAATTATAAAAATTAAGGGCAGTGCTAAGTCCAATACCCTTATTACATTCATCCTTGTTTACCTCACTGATTTTTTGGTTTTGATTCTGGTTTTGGTGGTTTAGGTTTAGGCCATTTAACTACCCAACCGTTTACAGTTTCTCCTGCTTTTCGACCTGAATATGGTGCAGGACCACTCCCATCGCCTATACTAAAAATGGGAGTTATCTCTGTATTAGACACTGTTGCATAACCCGAAGCAGGAATATATGGTGGATTAATATCTAAAGGCGAACCAGTTACACCTGCTGAAGCTTTTTTCCATTTTGGTCTTCCCTTTTCATCAAGTGGAACACTTGCTTCAAGTCCTATTGATGTAAAAGGGTAATATCCAGCTGGTACAGTGACATCTCCTCCAACATCTGCAGTTCTTCCACTAAAATCTTCAACAGAATCATGAAACGGAGCGAACCCGAGTTCAAAATAGATACTAGCTGAGGGAGAAACTGCTGCAGGGGATTCAGATTTTTTATCGTACTTTGCCATTTCAAATCTACTAAAAGTTATACTAAGTACATAGCCTTGTGAACCAACTGCTCCTATTCCACTACCTGCCTGATAACCTCCTCCAATGTATATTGAGAAATAACCTGAAGGATCAATATAAACATAGGGGTTATTGAGGGTGTAGGAATATTTGTTAAGCCCCTGTGGATTATAGATTATACTTTTGGGAATGGCCTTAAAGCGGCTTATATCGTAAAATATCTGGTCTACACTAGTGAATAGGTGTTCGCCTGGTAGATAGTATCTGCCTCCAAAAGAATACTGACCAGTCAAATCATCGCTAAATTGTCCAGTATAAAGCTTATCTTCAGTTGTTCCTCCTTGCATGATACTACCAAAAGGCTCAAAGAAAGTCTGCTCTATAATAGCACCGCTCTGATTAGTGATTAAAGAAACACTTCCCAGATGGTCGTCATGGAAATAGTGCTTAGAACCATCTGGGTTTATTCTTCCTACTAAAGTAGAACCATCGTAGATGTATGTAAAGTCATAAGTGCCAGAACTATTAC
>CAZBGH010000224.1:0-2201 GCA_964491335.1 uncultured Methanosarcinales archaeon
ATCTTTATTCCTAATTTTAGACAGCTTAGATTCCAAATCCTTAACATCACAATGCCTATACACAATAACCTCAGCTTTGCTTAACTTGCAGCCATCAATTATGCTTGCATGGTTAAGCTCGTCGCTTAAAATCACATCGTCTTTACCTACAACACTTCCAATAATGCCTAAATTAGTTCCAAAACCGCTGGAATAAACCAAAGCAGCTTGGCATTTCTTGTATTTAGCAATTTCTTTTTCTAATTTATCGTGCAAATCCAGATTAACAATCAACCTTGAAGCAACATTCCCAGAACCATATTTATCCAGAGCCTTTTTACCAGCAGCAATTACCCTAGAATCTGTATTAAGCCCAAAATAATTATTTGAGGCAAGCATGATATGTTCCTTGCCCTTAAACTTCACAACATTGTCGCAAGAACTCGTGATTGTCCTAAATTTTCTGAATAAGTTCTTGCTTTTAATATCCTTTAATTTTTCCCCAATATCCATGGCAAGCGTTATATTTTTAAACTTGATAAATCTTACTGTATTTTGATGGTGATAATTAATGAAGATTGCTGTCTTAGGCTCTGGTGGACTTGGTAAATCAGCTGCCAGAATAATAGAGCAAAAAAAGGAAATTGAATTAGTCGCAACATGCGATAAAAGTGGTTATATTATTGATGAAAATGGCATTGATCCAAAAAAAATCTATTCATTGGGCATTGAAGACCCTATAGAAACTATTGGAAACAAATCTGATGATGCCATTGGAGAGATTATCAAAGCTTCCAAAATCATAGAAGGAATTTTAATCACTCTACCAAACCTCCCAAATGAATTTATACCATCAGTCGCTAAGAGATTTTTAGAGAATAATTATGAAGGTGCATTCTCAGACCCGTTAAAACGCACTCAGGCAATGAAAATAATGTTTGGGATGGATGATTTATTTAAACGGCATAAATCAACTTATCTTACAGGAACAGGTGCAACACCAGGGTTATTGTCAGCAGCAGCTGTCTTAGCTTCTCAATCTTTCATAAAAACAGAAAAGGTTGATATCTTCTGGGGTGTTGGCATTTCAGATTGGAATGAATATAAAGGAACCATAAGGGAGGATATAGCACACTTACCGGGTTACTCAGTAGAAAAGGCAAAAGCCATGACAGATAAAGAAGTAGAAGAGCTTTTAGACAAAACAAACGGAAAACTTGAGTTCAAAAACATGGAGCATGCTGATGACATCTTGTTAAAAAAAGTTGGTGTTGTTGACAATCTTAACCAAGTAACTGTTGGGGGTATTATGGACACAAGGAATGCAAAAAAGCCAGTAACCACAACAATGACACTAACCGGAAAAACCTTTGACAATAAAAAGAGCTCTCATAAATTTATTTTAGGTGACGAGACTACAATGGCAGCAAATGTTTTAGGTCCTGCACTAGGCTACTTAAAGAGAGCCATCTGGCTAAAACAAAAAAATATCTATGGTGTCTTTGGTTCAACAGAATTCATGCCAATGGTGGTAAGGTAATGGGTAAATGTATTTTTGTAACGGGCACAGATACGGATGTTGGAAAAACAGTAATTGTCGCTTGTCTATCATCTTCCTTAATAAGAGCAGGGAAAAAAGTAACGGTCTATAAGCCAGTTCAATGTGGCGATTTGCTGAAAGGGAATCTTAAATCTCCGGATCTTGCATTAGTTAAGGAATTAAGTGGAATTTCTGATGAAGATTTAGTGAACGATTTTAGTTTTTCATTAGCAGCCTCTCCTCACCTAGCTGCAGAGCATGACAATACAAAGGTAGATATAGAAACCATCAAAAATCATACCAAATCATTACTAAAATCTTATGACGTTGTTATAATAGAAGGCGCTGGTGGCCTTATTGTGCCTTTAACAAGGACATACACAATTCTTGACTTAATAGAAGACTTATCTGTTCCAGTGTTAATTGTTTCAAGAGCTAGCTTAGGAACGATAAATCATACAAGCTTGACAATAAACGCATTAAAAGCCTTGGAGATTCCTATTCTTGGGGTAATCTTGAATTATTTCAAAGGAGGCATTATTGAAGAAGACAATAAAAAGATTATAAGCACATTAAACAATGTGCCAATATTAGGCATTATTCCTTTCTCAGAGAATATTAAAGACCTAGCTAAAGATTTTGAGAAATATGTTAATATTGAAAAAATACTGCAAAGCTAAAA
>CAZBGH010000225.1:0-2171 GCA_964491335.1 uncultured Methanosarcinales archaeon
ATTCTAAGAATTTGTTATGCATAACTAATGTTATACTGAGTTATGCAACACAGCAACTGAAATAAATAACATGTTAAAATATCCTATCTAAAGGTGAAAAAATGTCAGATTTCCCACAACCACAATACTTTAAAATTAACAAACCTTGGGCAAAGGTTGTTCCAGAGCTATATGCAGCATTTCAACAATTACCCAAAACTGATGATTTTTGGTATTATGCCAAACCAAATGCTGAGTTATCAGCAACTGAATCTTATCTTGAAACATGTGCACAGCATGGTTATGGGATAACACTTCATAGATTTCCTCATGAAACTGTTTTAGTATCTTTCCATCCTTCTAGACTTAAACACTCACATGCTATAGGTGAAATAGTTACAGGCTCTGTTACTTTTCCAGAAATGAAAAAAGCGTTAGAACCTATATATCCACTATTGAATGGGATAGAAGGATTGGTGTGGGAACAATAAGCATAGATATTTCTTTTTTAATATTATAGAAAACCTTAAATCTAACACTATTTTAATAGATATTATTATGGAGAATGTCGAAGTAGCTAAGCTTCTTTTTGAAATAGCAGACCTTCTTGAGATGAAGGAAGAGGACTTCTTTAAGCCAAGGGCTTACAGAAAGGCAGCAATGAACATTGAATCAATGAATGAAGACATTAGAGAAATCTATAAAGATGGGAAATTATTAGAAATTCCAGGAATAGGCAAAAGTATTGCTGAGAAAATAGAAGAATACCTAAATACAAGTAAATGCAAATATTATGAGGAGCTTAAGAAAAAATTGCCTGTTAAAGTAGATGACCTGATGACAATTGAAGGCTTAGGTCCTAAAAAAATCATGTTGTTCTATAAAAAGCTTGGGGTTAAAGATCGCGTCACACTAGAAAAGGCCATACTTTCTGGGAAAATAAGGAAATTAAAAGGCATGGGTGAGAAGGTTGAGCAAAACCTGTTAAAATCTCTTGAGATGCATAAATCAGCAGAAGCAACAAGAATGCTCTTAGGCCATGCTTTGCCCATAGCAAAAGAGATTGAAACAAGGCTGAAAGCATTGAAAGAGATTGATAACATAGCAATAGCAGGCTCTCTTAGAAGAATGAAAGAGACTGTTGGAGATATAGACCTTTTAGTATGCTCAAACAAGCCAGAAAAAGTAATGGAAAAGTTTGTAAGCCTACCTCAAGTTTTAAGAGTATTGGCAAAAGGTCCTACAAAATCTTCTGTTCTACTTAAAGATGGTTTACAGGTTGATATAAGGGTTATAGAAAAAAGATCATGGGGATCAGCTTTAAACTACTTTACAGGCTCAAAAGAACATAACGTTGGGTTAAGGAGAATTGCTATAAGCAAGGGCTTAAAACTTTCTGAATATGGGCTATTCAATGGCAATAATACGATAGCAGGCAGTTCTGAAGAGGAGTTGTACAAAGCATTAGGCATGGATTATATTGAGCCAGAGCTTAGGGAAATGACCGGTGAAATAGAAGCAGCCTCTAGGAATACGCTTCCCAAATTAGTAAACTTATCAGATATTAAATGTGACCTACAGCTACATACAAAGTGGAGCGACGGAAATAATACTATGGAGCAAGTGGTAGGGCAATCAGTCAAGTTGGGATATGAATATATTGCAATAACTGATCATGTCGGTTTCTTAAAAGTAGCTAATAGCATTGATGAAAAGAGGTTTCCAAAATATTTGAAAGAGATAGAAGAAACAAATAAAAGGTTTAAAGGAAAGATTACTATCCTCAAAGGAGCAGAATGCAATATAAGAGATAATGGATCAGTAGATTTTCCAAACTCACTGCTTAAGCAGTTAGATGTAGTTCTTGTTTCTCTGCATTCTGGATTAAAACAGGATAAACAGAAGATTACATCAAGAATACTTAGAGCAATGGACAATGAGTATGTAACAATATTTGCCCATCCAACTGCCAGGAAAATAGGTGCAAGACCTCCAGTTTCATTTGATTATCACCATGTGTTTGAAAAAGCAAAGGAAAATAACATCTTAATGGAAATAAACGCCTTTCCAGATAGATTAGATTTAAGGGATGCAGATATTAGGGCAGCTGTCAAAGCAAGCTGTAAATTAAGCATAGGGACAGATGCCCATTATGTTGAGCAAATGCACTACATGCAGCTTGGTGTTGCACA
>CAZBGH010000226.1:0-2147 GCA_964491335.1 uncultured Methanosarcinales archaeon
TGGTTTATGGATTAGGGGCATTGCATTGTGTGAGCCAGCAGGAGCCGAGGGTTTAAACAACGTTGCATTCCTTAATTCGTCTATTCGGGTTCTGCAACTTGTTGGCATTACAGTTAGAAATAGAAGAAGTCAGATGTTGCATTCCTTAATTCGTCTATTCGGGTTCTGCAACATAGTAGCTTTATTTACTCCTTCCCCCGAGCCAAGGTTGCATTCCTTCATTCGTCTATTCGGGTTCTGCAACAGCCGAAATTTTGGCATTTTTGAAGCCTTAAAACCGATTTTCAATGAAAGAAAATTAGTGGGTCTGCCTTTTGTATGGGCTTTTATAAAGACCCGCTTAAAGTTTACAGAACGTTGAACCGAATAAATAGATCGCCCAGTCAGATAATTTTGTGCCTAGACACTAATTACCTCACACAGAACAGGCCTGCATATCCTATCGTGAGATAGGCTGAGCTAATCACACTGTAACTTAAAGTTACATGACAAAGTAACCAACTTGCTATGTTACCTTATTGCAACATGATCTTTAGGGTAAAAAGGTAGCATTAATAGCCTCCTGATGACATATACTACCATTTTGGCAAGTCCTTATTCATCCTCTTTATTTCAAGAGTTAGAATGTGGCCCTCTTACTTTTAGGTGTAAGCGTGCATCAAATACTATTTAAGAATAGTACTCTCATTTTTGTAAGGTTATATTTTTAGGTTTATTTAAATTTTTCGTAAAATTGTATCTGCTAACACCCAAAACCGAAAAAAAGATGTAGTAGTTGTTTCTTAAAATCGTGAATGGCAGGATGGAGACAAAGAGTTAGACTTTTAGAAGAACAGATTGCATTACTGGAAGAGCATAATAGTGTTCTGAAGGAACTTGTTGAGGGGCAACAAAAACATATAGGCCATCTTGAGATGCATGTAGAAAATCTTGAAAAGAAACTATTATTTTATGAAAACCCACATACTCCGCCAAGCAAATCAAGAAAGAAACCTCCAAGAAAAGAATCAAGTGGAAAACTTGGAGCACCTAAAGGACATCCAAAATATGAAAGAGAAGAGCCAGAGCCAACTGGCTCGGTAGAGTACTCAGAAGATACTTGCCCTAAATGCAAATCAAAGTTAGGTAGCCCCTTCAAGACTGATAGAATAATAGAAGAAGAAATACCAGAGCCACAGCCTGTTGAGGTTATTGAGCATCTTGTTCATCATTACAAATGCCCTAACTGCAACAAGCATATTATTGCAAGAAACAACGCACCTTCAGGAAGATTTGGTAAGAATGTTTTAACCCACATTACCTTACTAAAGTATGAGGATAGGCTTCCTCTTAGAAAAACAGTTAGTTCTTTGGAAAGGCATTACGGGATTACATTGACTGATGTAGGGGTTTTTAAAATAACAAGTAGGGTTACTAATAAACTGGAAATTCCTTATAAGGAATTAATCAAGAGAATAAAGAATGCTAAAGTCATCTACATAGATGAAACTGAAATAAAAGTAGATGGTATAACATACCATCTTTGGACTTTTGTTACAGATAATGAGGTTGTATTTGCAATAAGGAAAAGCAGAGATAAGGATGTGATTGAAGAACTACTCGGAAAAGGCTTTAAAGGAGTTATATGCAGTGATGGATGGCGAGCCTATACAAAATACACTAACAATCTTCAAAGATGTTGGGCACATTTATTGAGAGAGTCTAAAGATTTGAGCAATAAGTACGTCGAGTTTGGAGGATTTCATTCAGCTTTCAAGCGTATGTTTGAGAGACTCAAGAGTATAAGAGAAAAGGCTTTCTCTATTAAGATGAGAATAAAATGGAGGGATAAACTTAAATTAGAAATGGAGCAAGTAATAGGGCAAATGAATGCTTATAGGGAATTTCGTGAATTTGCAAATAAAGTAAGGAATGGTTTAGAGCATTGGTTTACCTGCCTTATTCATTTATTTGTTGAGCCAACGAACAATAATGCAGAAAGAGCTTTGAGAGAATTAATAGTGCAAAGAAAGATAATTGGTGGGTTAAGAAGAGAGAAAGGAGCCCATATTATGGAAGTGATAACTTCTGTTATTGCTACTTTGAAAAAAAGAGAACTGCCTTTATTCTCAACAATAAAGTCTTATTTATAGGGTGTTAGCAGATAC
>CAZBGH010000227.1:0-2113 GCA_964491335.1 uncultured Methanosarcinales archaeon
TATTCGGATATGTTCAAAGAATAGACATCATTCACTAAGATGACATTGTCCTATAAAGAGGTAGCTGGAAATGAATGCAACCTACTTATTAGTGTTCTAAAAATAAAAATTAATCATTCATGTGTATACCAGAAAAATAAAGGTTTATTGAGTTTACAGAACCCATACCTGAGGAACTGTACAGTATCTTCTATTTTTAAATTTTTAACACTTGGCTCTGCAATACCTTTCAAGATTTGTTTATCTGGCATCATTATTTTAATACTAATATTTCCTTTAATAGGAAGCCAGTGCATTGTCTTTTCACCCTTTTCCTTATATTTTTCATATTCTAATGAATCGAGTAAGAATTCCTTGCCTTTCTTTACAAAGTTCAGGCAGTCCATAAGCCTGTATAGCTTGCTCTCTTTAAGCTCTTTATAATCTTTCTCTGGAATATAAAATTCATCTGAGATATTAAAGGTTCTATATCCTCTGTTAGGATAATCTGGATGTAACTTTAGCTTTACTTCCCTTTTTTGAGCGCCTTTTATTTTGATTTTTACAGGACTGTGAATAAAGAAATGACGATTGCATTTTGCATCTAAAACTCTACGGTTTTGTACAATCAAATCTGCCCATGTTAGGGTTGATTCTGCTTTGGAAATGCCTGTTGATATAACAAAATTCCTTATTGCTTCTGGTGTAAAGCCGCGCTTTCTTAATGCAACTAGAGTTGTCAAGCTTGGATCATCCCAGCCAGTTAGCTCCTTTCTCTGTATTTTTTCTCTAATAATTCTGCCTGAGCTTTCAACACCCTCTAGATTAAATCGGGCAAATTCATAGATAAAGGGAGTATGTAAGTTTAAGTTTCTCTGAATCCATCTTTGGAGTTCTGTTCTAAGCTCAAATTCCTTGCTTCTAAGCCTATGAGTTATTTCAAATTTTCCATCCATTACAGCTGTCTGAAAATCGTAAGTTGGCCATATTTTGTATTTTTTACCTTGCCTTGCATGAGGAGCTGTGATAGTCCTAAATATAGTAGGATCACGCATAGTAGTGTTTTTATGATATAAGTCAATTTTAAGCCTCAGAATTGCTTTACCTGCTTTATAGTGAGGAAACTCTTTCCAGAGTTTAATATTTTCAGTAGGGCTATAGAACCTATGCTCACAAGCTATACCTGTTTCTCTAGAATTCCTGACAGTCTCTTCACTACAAAAACACATATATGCCTTGCTATCTTTTATTAAGATCTCTGCATTATCGTAAAATAATTTCATGTAATCTGATGCGTATTGTAAAACGTCCCATTTAACCTTAAGCCATTTAAAATCCTCAAGCATAGTATCATAATATTCGTTCTTTACTAGAGTAGGGTTAGTATCCTCAAATCGCAAATAAAGCTCTCCGTTATATGCTTTTGCTAGTTCATAATTAAGGATTAATGTTTTTGCATGGCCTATATGTGCATACTTCTCTGCGCCAGGTGGAAATGCTGTCCTCACTTTTTGTCCATGCTGAATGTTTAGGAATGCAAATATGTCTCTCTCTTCTATTTCTTTCTTTTCTAAAAGCTCTGGAGCAGTTTCCTGCAGCTCTTTTAATTGTTCTTCTAAAGAAAGTCTGTTCACTTCCTGTACTATTTTATTAATTTCTTTAGAAATTTCTGCTATTTGGGATTTTAGCTCTGGATGCTCTGCTATTATCTTACCTATTATAGCTCCTGATTGGGCTTTGCCTTTGAATTTAACAGCATTCTGAAGTGCAAAGTTGCGGATTTGTCTTGCGAGAGCCATGATATTCAAAAATGTTATGATATTTATAAATTATTCTTAAAACCCTAGTCATTCAACATTTCAGTTTAGCTGAAACTTCACTTAATCGCATTTAAATTCAATAATTTTTAGGGGCTTATGAGAAGGGGGAGTTCCGTTCAATTTACTAAGCTTTAGCGATGCTTTGAGAACCAGAAGAAAAGAGAGTTTTGTCACTAAATAGTGATTATAAATCGGAAGCTTTATATAGGAGTACTCTATTACTTCTACACAAGAGATATATTAAATACATGCGAAATGTAAAATGAATGAATTTACACTAACAAAGAAAGTTGCGAAACATGGAAAGCAAGGAG
>CAZBGH010000228.1:0-2113 GCA_964491335.1 uncultured Methanosarcinales archaeon
CTGATAATAAACCTTGTTTTGTGAAAACTTTCCAAAGAGGTATTTTATGTATAACCATATTATCTATGTTTATACTTTCATTTAAGTTTTTCGTTTTATGGTGGAAACTAACAATTAGGTTATTAGTTTCCTAATGAAAACTAATGATTAAGATTAAATGCTTGAAATTGTTGATGTTAATTTTTTGTTCTAAATCAGTTAATAAGTTATTTAGGTTAATCCTTCATACCTTGTATCGTAACCTGATTTAGGAAGTGTAACTGAAACCTGCTTTTCAGATGAGCTTCCATGTCTTGAGTAAGTGATTATTGAATATGTATAAGTATTTCCAGCTTTCAAATCTTGAGTATTATCTGCGCAAGTGTACTCTTGACGACTATCAACTACTATATTTTCGCAACCTTGGATTGCAGATAAACTTTCGGCCTCAAGGCTTTGATCCATAAAACGTCTTGCAACAAGGTAACTCATAACATCAGGGTTTGTCGGCTTTTGCCAGTATAATGTTATTATTATTGGTTCGATATTGACATCGGAATAGTATATCTAACATCTGGAGACGAAGGATTTTTGGTTACATCAACGTAAACTATACCTTTTAAATTTGAATCGAAATATCCTTTTATATAAGGCACTATCTCATAAGTATAAATTTTCTCTAATTCTAAGTCTCCAGTACGATCTATACATAAATTTGTTCCCGTATTTATAAAGGAACAAGAATGTATAAATTTTGATTTGTCATCTAAATATCTCAATACTCTATAACCTGTTACATCTGGATTGCTTGTTCTTTCCCACGTCAACGTTACTATATTTTTATCTTGATCGTAAATGCCTTGTGGGTTATTAATAAGAGAGTATGGCTGGGTTACTTGCTCAATAGCTTCTTCTTCCCTCACAGGTGTAGTTTCTTTAGGAGCAACCTCTTTTAATGTTGTTGGATCAATTATTTGTGCGCCGCTTATACTCTGTGCAGCTTTACGGACTTTTTCAACATAATCTATTGTTCCTTTTACACAATTTTCAAAACATTTAGATTTGTCGCCACATACTTCTCGGCATCCTTTTTCAGGTCTGCACCCCCATCCATTGTATGCTCTTATAGCAGCATCATATCCTCTATAACTCAAGTATTTATTGTAACGCTCAGTCTCTGATACAGGGCAATTTTTTGCTAATGCATCTGGATTTATACAGGATCCAAATGCATTTGGCTTTATACAGGATCCAAATTTATCATAATTTTCCTTTAAAATTGCAGCTCCGACTTTTAAATTACATTCTCTATCCTCTATTGTCTTTCCACCGCATAATTGATTTTGTAATCTTTTGTTTCTTTCATCATATTTTGTATTTATCTGCATAATGCCTATACTGCTGCCATCATAGCTTTTGATTACTCTTCCTTGGCATGTATCCTCATTTGTTCCTACACAAGTTGAAGCAGTTGTTTTGCCTATATCTCTACAACAATGCCTCATTCCGGTTTCTACACTTGCAACTGCAAGGGTAACTTCATAAGGATAAGTACGCCAGTAGTCAGACATAGTATTAGCAAATTCCACTGCATTTTTCATTAAATTAGGGTCAATTAATTCTATAGCCTCCAACGGAGTCTCATCCACATTGACAGTAACATGATTCTCAAGCAGATAATTATATCTTGCTCTCACCCTAAAGTATCTTGTTGTTATTGGATTAGCGTCAAGAACTTCTTGGCTTGGATCAAATCTGCACAAAAAGCTTCTGTGCTTGTCTATGTCTTTGTTTAAGTCTCTGAATTCAAGACTGCTTACATCAAGGGCGTAGCCTGTATAAGTGCCTTTTTCATCATTACTGTCAGGTTTGAATAAGAAATTACATTCTTCTTTGCATTTACTTATACTAATACCACATTCATCAAAACATGAACGTAAAGAAGAAGGGAGACTTTGATAGGATTCTTCACTTACATCACCGTATTTTTCTCCCGGAAAAGCATCACTACAAACTTTATAGCATGGATCTCTAATTTGTTTATCACAACTGTTTTCACAATCTTTAAGTTTGTATGGGACAAAAGGCATGCTGCAAGGGCACTTTATCTTTTCTTCAGCCTTTTTTGACTTGC
>CAZBGH010000229.1:0-2064 GCA_964491335.1 uncultured Methanosarcinales archaeon
AGGCATAGACATCGGAGGCACTTTTATTAAAGCTGGAGTTGTTAATAATGGTAATATTATAAAAAAGATTTCTATTCCAACAGAAGTGAGTAAAGGCAGAGAAAGGGTAATTAGAAATATTATGACATGTATTGCAGAGTTTTGTGATAAAACTACGAAAGAAATAGGCATAGGCTGCCCAGGTTCAATAGATCATAAAAGTGGTATTGTAATTTCTAGCACTAACTTACCGATTGCAGGAATAAATTTTCCAAAGATAATTAAAAAGAAATTTAATTTACTTGCTAGAATCGATAATGATGCAAACTGCTTTGCACTTGCAGAATTTAAATATGGAGCTGGGAAAGGTCGTAACAATATGATAGGCATAACCATGGGAACAGGCATTGGCTCTGGCGTTATAATAAATGAAGAACTTTATATTGGCAGGAACATGGCTGCTGAGCTTGGACATATAATAATAAAATATGATGGAGAATTATGCAATTGTGGCAAAAAAGGTCATCTTGAGGCTTATATTGGAACAAAAGGAATTCAAAGATTGTTTGGAAAGAAAATAAGCCCTGAAGAGATTTTTAAGTTAGCTGCAAAAGGAAACAATAAAGCGCTCAAAACATGGGAATCAGTTGGAAACTATTTAGGAGTTGGCATAACAAATATGATACATGCTTATGATCCAGATATTGTTGTAATTGGAGGCAGTGTATCAAATGCGTGGAGATTCTTTAGTGAGAGCATGATTGATACTGTTGAAAAACTTTCATTGTTTCAAAAAACGAAAATTGTAAAGGCAAAGCTTGCGGATGCTGGAATTATTGGGGCTGCAGAATTATTGAAAAAGGAATAAGAAAGTAGGATAAAGATTGGTATCCATACTAATGAACCCCCTAGTTACCAATTAATATTCTCTATGTTTTGTCAAAAACTACCAATGAGACAAATGGTGGAATTCCAACGTTTAAATTTATGCCAATTTAGATAAATCAAGAAGCCATAGCCACCAAAAACAATGCCTGTGCCCATCCTAATGGGCTATTTTCATTATGAATATTTGAGTTAGCATAATATAATTCAGGCAACTCTCCATCTTCATTCATACACTGAAGAGTTTTTCTTAGATAATAGGCATACTTATCAGGCTTATTCATGTTTCTGTAAATAATTGCTAGCCATGGAAAGCCCATTACCCATTCAGCTTCTCCTAATCCTTTATTATAGTATTGATCATTCTTATATCTTATGATGCCTTTTTCTCTTATAAGGTGTAATTCAACATTTCTTAATATCTTTAATGCCATTTCTTTTGAAACTATATTGTAAGGGTAAATTAATGATAATAAAGCCAAATCAGCATGCTTGCTTTCAGATTCTTTTGGAAGAATAGTTTTTAATGCTAATTCCCCTTTTGTGATCAATTCTTTATCTACGTCTATAATCTTGCTAATTGATTTTAATCCTGCTACACATGCCCCAATTGAACTTGCATGAACTTCTTCATTTTCTTCCCACATTCCGTTATCCTTATCACGCCAATATTCAACGCTTTCGAGATAATTTACAACCTTCTTTATAATTCTTAAATCATCTTTGTTTCTAATAACCTTTATTCCTTTACTTTCTAAGTCTCCTATCTTGAATAGTAAAGCCCCTACAGCATCATTCTGTTTATTTCCCCAAGGTTCCCAGATCTCATTTCCAGTTAAAGTATCATATCTTGCGTGGATATATTGATAAGCATGTATAGGTTTTTCTCTTATAGCCCAATCTATCTTATATTCATGTTTAAGAATAATATCCAATAATGCCCTATATACTTTAACTAATTCTTTATAGTTCTTTGTAGCTTCTAACCCGAGACTTTCATAGACATTGTCTCTAATCCATGCTCTATTATAGCCAGTCTTCACACTAGCCTTAGATGCCATAAACAAACCTTGCTCAGTTTGAAGCTCTCTGAGTATATTGAGAGATTTTTGTATCATAAACAGGTCTACCCCCAATATTTACTCTAATACTACTAGTATATAAAGCTTTTCATTTTGTTACTACTAAAAAGTATTAAAT
>CAZBGH010000230.1:0-2064 GCA_964491335.1 uncultured Methanosarcinales archaeon
CATCACACCAATTCGGATAAGCCTTTGTTGTAAGATCTTTAAAGCTGACCATTTTTATAATTGATTTTATAACTTTATTATTTTAATTTTATGATTTATTTTTTGTTTATTATGTTAATTCAATTTTATTTAATTTTATTTTTGTTAGTTTTTAATATTATTAAACTTTGCAACGCTTTGTAATATCTTCTTTCTATTTATTTTTCCTATTTTTTATATTTGCAACTATTTACTTTACCTTGTATCCCTGTCCGCAACATCATTTATTTTGTTTATTATAATAATTTGCAACGACTCGTGTATTTTGTATCCATGTCCGCCTCATTAATGTTACATCATGGATTGGCGGACCTTTGGCACAGCCACCGTAGGTGGCGTCGTTGTTCAAATTATTAAAATTAAATTTAGTGTTCGAGGTTCCTTTGCAAATTATTATATTATCTTTATTATTATAGTTAATGTTGTAGTTAAACTTAACTTTCGTACCTTGGTTATGTGAATTGTAGGATTATATTCCTATTTACTACCTTTTCAATATTTCTTTTATCTTTAGATAAATCTCATCAGAGGTAAAAGGCACACCCTCATATTTACGAATATGATGTCCTATACTTCTGCCAGTATATTCTTTTATCAGACCTTCCATCTGCCCAGAGTAATTCATCTCTACAATAATGCTTTTCTTAGCTTTATCCAATATTTCTATAACTCTTTCCGTAGGAAAAGGAAAGATATAAACTAAGTTTACAAAATTAGCTTTAACCTTATCATTTCTAAGAAATTCTATTGCCTCAAGTATAGGCTGTTTATTTGAGCCCCATGAGATTATTGTAATATCTGCATTTTCGTCTCCATAAATTAATGGTAATGGCATCTCTTTCCTAAAAGTTTCTAGTTTTCTCATTCTCTTATCCATAAGTTTCTTTCTCAGCTCAGGCTCCTCATTATAAAGCCCATATTCTGTATGCTCGTCTGAGGTTGTCATAAATATCCCATCTCTAGTCCCTGGCAATACTCTAGGTGAAATACCGCTATCTGTTATAGAAAATCTTTGATAGTCCAAATTTTGAAGATTCTTCTCACTAAGAATAGCACCTCTATCAGTTTTTAGGTTTGAGGTATCAAAAGGCTTTGTAGATTTCATGCTTTCGCATACAAATTTATCAACTAGTATAAAAACTGGACACTGATACTTATCTGCAATATTAAATGCATTAAAAGTTTCATAAAAGCATTCCTCTACATCCCCTGGAGCAATGATTATCCTAGGAAAATCTCCCTGTGAAGCATGCATTACAAATCTCAAGTCTCCTTGCTCAGTTTTTGTTGGCAACCCTGTTGAAGGACCTCCTCTCTGGCCCATAACTATAACTAAAGGAGTTTCTGTCATGGCTGCTAATCCTACAGATTCAACCATTAACGAAAAACCTCCTCCACTTGTGGCAGTCATTGCCCTTACTCCTGCATGTGATGCTCCAATTGCAAAATTAATTGCTGCAATCTCATCTTCTGGCTGTTTTACAATAATATTATAATCAAGCTCTTTATCTGCCATAAAATGGAGTATATTAGAAGTTGGTGTCATTGGATATATGCTTACAAATTTACAGCCTGCCTTGATTGCAGCTGCAGAAATAGCGTCATTACCTGTTAAAACTATTCTTTTTTCAGAATTAATCTTTTTCAGTTTATGATTAAATTTGTGATCGATATAATTTTGTCTAATAAAGTTATATCCAGCATCTATCATATTTATGTTACTCTGCACTATTTTTTCTCCCTTTCTCTTAAAAATATCTTTTATTACACTATATATTATTTCTTTCTCACAATCAAGTAATGCCAAAGATGCCCCAATTGCAACTGTATTCTGCACAACTTTTTTTTCTCCAGCCTCTGTAGCAAGCTGAAACATGGGCACATGGAAAAGTTTTAAATCTTTTCTAATTTGAAATTTTTTAATATCTACTTTATCACCATCATAGACAATTCCTCCTTCATGTGTAAGCTCATCCTTATGCAGAGAAATACTTTCATCATTAAACGCAACAAGAAGGTCAACAG
>CAZBGH010000231.1:0-2064 GCA_964491335.1 uncultured Methanosarcinales archaeon
CGAAAAGTATTTAAACTTTGTGTTTACATGTATATACTATGCCAAGAAAAGTAACCGCGGTTAAAGGCGGCAAGATTAAGATAGAAGATGATGTAGAAGAGATATTTGAGAGAAAGGTGACTCCTTATGGCAACGGTGCAAAGATAGATGCTCAGAAAAAATATATTAGTAGAAAAGTGTTTGTTATTGTTTTGAAAAGGTAATATCAGTTAATTCTGTCCCACACCCCCTGAAAAAAGCCCCATAGAAACCCTATCCGTCAGTAATTCAATTTTATCTCAAAAATCGCCATTTTCATCATTAATTCCATATTTTTCAATAATAAAACAATAAACAAAAAAATATTTTCTTTGATTTTATCAAATCTATATACTGCATACATAATATACCTAAACAAAAGCTCCTTATTTTGCATTCTCCATTTTAAGGCGTAAACCGTATCTCCCATTAACTGTTTAACTACATAATTAACAGTTTCATTCTTTGAGCGTTGATGATATTTCTTCTTGCTGTAGCCTCTTTTCATCTGTTTTCTATATCTCCCTTTAGTCCTCCAAATAGGAATTTTTTCATTCCGTGCAGGAATGATAGATAAGGCAGACATCACTTCCCTAATGAATTCATGCACATATTCAGCATCATAACCCATATCCAAAGGCACTTCTTTGAAGGGTTTTCCACATTTCATTGCCTTTTTGGCTACAGGCTTAAAATATGGTGCTTCATTTCCAGAGCGTCTGCTAAAAAGTACAGCAATAGGAATCTGCTTTCTTAGTTCTACAAATGGAAAAGTCTTGATAAATCGTCGGACTTTACGCTTTTTCCTTGGTCTTCCACGCTTCTTTTTCTTATTTTTTCTGGCAAAATATTCTAATCTGTAAACATAGTAGAAGCTTGCCCTGTTTGGCTTATTCCCTGTGCCATCAACTCCGCCAATAATCTTCTTTACTCCTGTTCTTGCCAGAGCCATAGCAAGTACCAATTCCAAAGCGGTTTGCTTTATCTTTTGTGCAAATTTATGCAAAGCAGTAAAGTGTGGTAAGGTGCCAAGCTTTAGAAACTCTATGAGATATGGTTTGTCTGGTAAGTCTTTTACAAATCTTTCATACCCTTTTTGCTCATACTGCTTTATCGTTAACAATGTAATATGTCGGTAGTTATCATAAATCTTATTTGAAAATTTGCTGTTGTATTTCTTAATGCCAGCTCTTTTGCATAACTCCGTTATTCTTTTCGCATATTTTATATATTGGGTATCTTCTCTTTCTTTATTCATGTTGGGTGCCTCCACCACCCCCAACCTTTATAGATTTGGGTGCTGGAGAGCACCTTTTATTTATGTTTTACGAGAAAGGGTTTCTATGGAGCTTATTGGAAGGCACAAAATAATTCCTAAGTGATTTTAACATTTTTAAAATCATTTCCTGTGGAAAATATTGATTTTTTCTAATGAAAAGCTGATAATTGCAGTTTATAAGAATATAACGACTAAATAAATAAAAAACCTGTCGCTGGAACATAGCTCTATCTAATAGGATTCTGGCTTTTGAAGAACCTTTGTTATGATGTAACAGACCTTATTAGCATATATATCTCAAGAAGGCTTTCTTTTGGCTCTGTCAAGCTTCGCACTCTTTTGAGTGCTGAAAGCTTCATGTGATTGATAATGCCCTTATCACTTCTTAACTGCTTTTTCCTATGGGTTTTAAGGCTTGTAGAATAGAAATTTTCGATGGCATTATTTGTTGCTGGGCAATCCGTTATATGATAAAATGCTGTAAAGTATCTCCAATTTTCTTTTATCATGGCAAGCCTTTTTCTAGCTTTCTTTGGAAACAGCATCTTTTGCCTAAGCAAATTTTCTAAAATCTCCTCAGCTTTGAACATTTTTCTTTGTGTAAGATTTTTTCTCCTGCTTTTGTAACAGCTTTTTAAGAAAGTTAAGCTCATTTTCTCTGTTATAAAATATATTCAAGATAAGGTACTTATGTGTATTCGTTGAGCAGAGAAGCATCGTCTTTATTGTCAAATAATTCGTCTGCTATCGGCCGCTTTGTCTTGTAA
>CAZBGH010000232.1:0-2060 GCA_964491335.1 uncultured Methanosarcinales archaeon
GTCTATAACACTATCTTTTTGCAGGTCAAAGGTTGCTGACAGATAAGGCACTGTCATCTTATTCTCATATATCAGAAAACCTGTAGGATTTCCAGTTTCCTCATCTTGCACCGCTGCTCTAAGTCTATCAGTAATATCATACGGAAGCACTGTAGAACGAGGCAAATTTATGGAAAATGTCTTTTCTGTCATTACTTGATCAGGAAAGAATTGGTATCTATCAATTTCACATGCTACAAGAGCAAGAAATTCTAAAGGTGCAGTTTGCATATTATTTTTGGGATTGATTATTCGTGTATTTTTGAATTAACATTAGTGCTCATCAAACCCATGCCTAGTAAATAAAGCATCAAGTTTTTCCTTAATACCTTTGTCTAAGTCAACTTTACAAATATAAGCTAGAATTAAAGATTCAAGAATTAAATCAACAATTTCTTCTTTAAGATTCTTTTCATTATATAGCTCTGGTCTGATTTGCTTATTTGACAATTGTCTTGCAACCTCTCCAAGCTCTTCAGTTAAATGAATATATGATAGTTCAGGAGAAAACTTGAATTTCTTAGCTTCTGCTCTTTTCTGTGCGAATTTCACTACTCTAGATTGTATTTCTTTAATGTCCATAATATTAGATGCTACCTATCAAATATTTATAAAGGTTTTTAAAAAGAAACTGAATTCTTGAGTATTATGAGATTTAAAGGAAAGGAAATTATAGAACTCAAAACTAGCTTTGAAATAATAGATGTGGCACTTTATTTAAGAGAATATAAAATCTTAGTATTTGGAGATGTTCATATTGGCTATGAAGAGGCACTAAACAAGCAAGGTGTTTTATTACCTAGATTTCAATTTCAGGAGACAATGAAAAGAGTTAGAAAAATAATGGATAGTTTGGAAAAAATTAATGGTGATATAGGCAAAGTGATAATAAACGGTGATTTAAAACACGAATTTGGAAATATTTCCAATCAAGAATGGAAGGAAACATTAGAGTTTCTAGATTATCTAAGCACTAAATGCAAAGAAATAATATTAGTAAAAGGAAATCATGATACTAGCCTAGGACCAATAGCAAGAAAAAGAAATGTCTCATTGGCAGATAGTTATTTAACAGAAGATAGGAAAATATTTTTCATACATGGCAATAAAATCCCAGAAGATTTTCCACTATGCGAGATTGTTATAATAAGCAACGAGCACCCAGCTGTATCCTTAAGAGAGCATATAAGAAGTGAAACATATAAATGCTTTTTACATGGCAAATGGAAGGGAAAAGAATTAATTGTACTCCCTTCATTTAATGTTGTAACAGAGGGAACAGACATAATTAAAGAGAAATTACTTAGTCCTTATTTGCACCAGAACCTTGATAAGTTTGAGGTGTTTGTGGTGGCAGATAAAGTCTATAAGTTTGGATCTGTAAAAGATATAAAAAAGATGGGACGATAAAATTTCTTGTCATAAGACTTGTCGTATGATTTACAAATCTAAAAAAAAAGCAAATATATGGAAAAAACTACTTTTGACAGACTAGAAGAAAGGTTGTCTAATGAGCAATTCAATGGAGAGAAAATACGATGGACATCTTTAGGATCATGGCATATAAGTGGAAGAGTTTCTAATTCTCCAGCTTTTGACGACTTTACTCGTGTTGCTGTTAATAGGAATATTATGTATATTAGAAAAGGGAATATAATATACGCCCAACCACACAATTATCAACCACCTTATTGCTTTGGATGTAATTCACAACTTATGTTTAAACAAGCAAAGGTTACTCAGGTATGTGCAGAAGGTGAATTAAAGTCAAAAACTGAAATACCTTATTGCCCAACATGTGAAGAAGAGCCAGAACCACATCTATTTAAATGGGGATAATATGTGGGTATAATAGGGATAAAAATCTGATGGGCATTAAACAGTTTTATAGAGTTTGCTCAACACATCCGATTTAGTAATAACACCTTCTAATTTTCCACTATCTGCAACCAAAACAAGAGGATAGAATGTTAACAGATTTGATACAATCTTGATTGAGGCTTTCTTAGATACAACTGGAG
>CAZBGH010000233.1:0-2029 GCA_964491335.1 uncultured Methanosarcinales archaeon
GCCAACAGAGCCTGCTGAAACTAAAGCGTATTGCCTTCCATTAAGCTCTGTATTCTTTAAGTTCAGAAATATTTCATTGTTAGTATTCAATTCCAGATTTCCCTGATATGTAAAATCACCCGGCGGATAAGTTCCTGGTGTAATGTCAGAAGCAGGATGGCTGACAGTTGCAGATTCAACGCTTGCAAGCAATATTAAGGATATTGCCGCCATCAAAAGAAAAATTCTCTTTTCCATTATGCACCTCCTTTTCAATGATATTGATTTCACGCTTTTATTTAAACTTTTTGATAACTAAACTTTTGCACTTTACTCATAAAAAGAGGCACAAGGCATATTAACACATTATTCTAGATTTGGCTAATGATAACCAATTCTGCTATTGTGGGGGTAAAAAACCAAAAAAGAGGTGTTAAATATGTCATTACCCCTAGTTGAAGTGCCACCGCAGATTAGAAGCTTGCTCGGCTGGTACAAAAAGAACTTTAAAAGAAAACAGTATAAGCATTTCAGAAATCTAATAACAGGATTGATTGCTTCAGACAAAAAAACAATACAAGAGATTAATGACTGCTTTGGAGATAACGACCAGAGTAGTTTGAACAGATTTTTAACAAAATCTGATTGGGATATAAAATTAATAAACGACGCTAGAATAGACCAAGTAATAAGCATGTGTCCTCTAGGAAATGGGATTCTTATTTGTGATCCTACTCTATTGCATAAAACTGGCAGGCATATGGAAAAAGTAAATTATCATTATAGTGGCATAACGAAGAAAAAAGAGCTGGGACACTGCCTCGTAAATAGTTTTTACACTGATAATAAGGATAACTCTTTTCCTGTATGTTCTGACATTTACATAAGAGAGATTGATGCTGATAAAGAGCACATATTCAAGACTACAAGGCAGATATGCCTTGAGCAGTTAGACTATGCCATGAACAAGCTTCCAATATGGCTCTTCATGGCTGATGCAGGACTCTATGCAGATTTCCTTATACAAGACGTAAAAGCAAGAGGCCTAAAGTATGTGATAGGCATCAGGACTACAAACAAGGTAAGTATTGACGGCAAGAAAAGAATAAGCGTTGAGGAATACCTCAACACGCTAACTGATGAAGATTTCAATTTTTATTTCAAGGATGGAAATGCCTATTTCCTGCACACTAAGGAAATAATGACGAGAGGAGTAGGCAAAGAAAAGCTTCTTATTTCTTATAAGTCTGGAGATGAGGACACGATAAAAATTTATACAACTAACCTGATGAATGTTAGCGACCAGACTTTAATGCTGCTCTTGCTCAAGAGATGGGCAATAGAATGCTGGCATAAGGATGCCAAGCAAAACTTAGGTCTAGAGGATTATCAGGTGCGCAAGTTTGGTGCAATACAGAAAGTCGTATGCGCTGTTCTTGTCGCCTATACTCAGATATTCCTAAGCAAGAAGCCGGCAATTCTATCCCCATTTAAGAGAACTCTAGAAACAATTGGCGAAGGTTGTAGATTCCTAAGGCTGATAGCCTTAAAGGGATGGAAGTGGTTGAAAGAGAAGTCAAAAGATACTGTTGAATTCTCGGAAATATTGAATAATTATGTTTTTGTTAAAAACGCAAAAGTTTAGTTCCCGATACCTTTTTAAATTCCCATAATATTCCACTTCTATAACCCGTTAATACACTGTTTCGACAGGAGGGCAGATGGACAAAGAGCGATTACAATCGGCATTAGCAAGAGCAAAGGATATTTCTACTAAAAGAAATTTCAGGCAGAGTTTTGACTTAATAATTAATCTAAGGGGATTGGACCCCAAGAAGCAGGAGCATCAGATTGACACTTTTATTACTCTGCCTCATTCAAGAGGGAAAAAAGTAAAGGTCTGCGCTTTAATTGGAGCTGAATTGGAGGAGCAGGCAAAAAGTGTTTGCGATTCAGCCATTATGTCAGATAATTTTGAAAGGTACAGGGACAAGAAAGAGATAAAGAAACTTGCAAACAGCTTTGATTTTTTTATTGCTCAATCTAACAT
>CAZBGH010000234.1:0-2021 GCA_964491335.1 uncultured Methanosarcinales archaeon
GATCAGGTTTTGCTACAGTCATTTAGAAATCGTTACGGCTCACGTTTATTTAAATGGAACGTGAGAAATGCTACCCAACTCCAGAGACAAAGTTAGGCTGATGAAATTACGCTTGTAATTGCTGTTCTGACTTTTGCCATTTTCTTAAGACCTTCATAAACTTCATAAGCTCCCCTGAAGTATTCTTCGCTGCTTCGGAGTCATCTTTTCTAATTCTAAGGATAACTCTTCTCGTATTTTCCGTAACATTTTAACGCTGTTATGCTTCCTTTTGGGCAAGTTTCTCTCCTTATAATATGGCTCGGTTACGAATTATTAAACTACTTCACTTGCAAGTTTTACTTGCTTCGAAATGTGTTTTGCAATTGGGTTTAACAGTAATTCTCTTGCCCTCCAGACCTCTATACCAGCTATCTTACCTTTATCATCAAGCTCAACAAATACATCTTCAGCAACATCTACAGTATCTTTAATAGATCCCCCTTTAACCTTGATGTAGAGTATATCTGCATCTTGGTCGTATCTTACTTTTGCTTTATTCTTAGCCATCTTCCTGACATCTCCCTCTTTCTAGCTAGTCCCTCAGGTTTTGAGGATACAAACAACGTTATTATCTTTACTTCCTTACCTATTAAAACATACGATATAAGAAGCCATTTGTTGGGCTTACTTTTCCAAGGTGCTAATGCGATATTACAGCCTGTCATAGTGTCATAAAAGACCATAGAAGGTCTTTCAATTACTAATAGAGCATCTGACAATTTGATATTTCTTTCACTAATTCTAAGCTTAGCATGAGAAGTTAGTTTTACCATCACCATTTACCTGTTGTGGTGTTTAAAATAGATGTCTAGCCATCTCTCTTTTTGCTTGTTGTCGAAAATGTGTTTAAGAATAATTTTCATGTAAAAAGTCCGATAACTTGATAGAAAGTTACTTGCAAACGTAAGCAAGAGAATAATTTTGACAATTGCTCCATGAGATAATACTAAAATGCGGGGGTGGGATTTCCGCATCAATTTACTAGTAATTTAGGAGGCAGAACGGATTTCTAAAATTCTTTTGAGACCTCTCTTCCCATCTTCCTCTTCCCAATAATAAGGAAGAGCCTGTTTTGTCATGAACTCCATAAGTGCCCTTAAAGGTATCTTTAGCTTGCTAGCTGCATAGCCTAAAGAGTATTTACCTTTATAGTAGCCTTCTAAACCCTCCAGAATTCTAGTTTCCTTAATTGATGCCTTCTTGGCAAGTTTCTTTACCTTCAAGGCCATCCTTTTGCTTCCTCCCTGAGTTGTCTAATGTAAAGAGTATCTAATATGTTTTGACTAATGAATTTATCAGTTAATGCAAGAACTTCTAGTGCGGTCATAATCTTGGCATCATAAGCTTCCTTCACAATATCAGCTATGTTCATTGTTTTTACTAGTAACTTCTACTTGCGTTTTTTAGCATTGGAAATAATCATAGGAACGTCTTGCTTAAACGATTCTTTAGCCTTCAATATTTCAATTCCAATTATATCTCCACTTTTAGCCAGATCAACTATTACATTAGGGGCTACTTCAACACTTTTCCAATATTTCTTTTTACTAAATTGAATACCGAGAATATCCTCATCAGGATCGTACCAAAGTTCACCCATGCCTAATCTAACCAATACGCTGTTATTATTTTATAGCTTTGTGGCCCAGTCCTCCTATATACAACCTTCAGCATTCGCCCTGATCTAGGGCTTTTTATAAGGGCGTTGTACGCGTTAGCCCACCTACTAATCACGAATAATTCTTCCTTTCGATATTGCTAGCTCTAAGAGCGTCCCTGTTATGTCATTCCTATACTTTCTTTTTCTCTTCCAATGTGCCGAATATTCTAACTGTGTATCTTGTGATTAATACACTTTTTATAAAAAGCTAGATGTATACTGCATTTTTAGTAAATATGCGCTAGAGAATAATTTTGATAATTCAGTGCGGGGGGTGGGATTCGAACCCACGAACCCCTAAGAGACGGGATCACCCATC
>CAZBGH010000235.1:0-1997 GCA_964491335.1 uncultured Methanosarcinales archaeon
TTGGCGCATTTGATTGCTGGTGGGGTGACTGTCGGAGAGAGTAAAGGGAGGGCTTAGAACTTTGAAAGAATTAATCTATATGATTTCATATTCTTCCATATCAACAAAAACTTTATCATTAATACTATAAGTAATTTTAGCCCTTATTTTATTGCCAACTTTTAGTCCGGGAAGTTTTACTTCTTTTGGATAATCAATTTCTCCGCTGCGATGTTGATAAACGTAATAATCCCCTTCTCTTTTAGCAGTAGAATTAAAGTATCCTAACAATGCTACTCCTTTTTTTACAACTTTATTATCAACAGGCTGCCATTTTATTATTGTTGGTCTTGCATAATACGATAAAATTCTGTACTTTTTATCGGTATTGATATTAGACACATCAAGATCTTTTTTAACCCAATTAGGCACATCCAAAATTTTATCAATCTTAATAGTGATATAATCTTCAAACCCCTTACTGCATACAGGATTACACACTACATCGTCTAATTCAATATTGGATACTGTTGCTTCAACAAGTATATGTGGGGTTACATCTACACCAAACAAACCTTGAAAAAATCCAAAATAGATGAGGATAAAAGCAGTTATTATACCTGATACAATTCCAATTATCCACCAGATTAACGCTACTAGAAATGTCTTAGACCATTTTTCTGAATAAACATACTTGATTAATAACACGTCTATAAAATAATATAGTGGAAATAATATGATTTGAATACTTATGGGGATGTTTACTAGTTCTAACAAAAAATTTGCTGTAGAAGTTATAATTGCAATAATAAAAGCGTATTTAAAATCTTGTTTTGAAAATTTAAACCATTTAGCTAATAACCATAAAATTAAAGAATTAATAGGGACTGCTAATAGTAAAATCAATAGTAAATAAGAGATTCCCAATTCTGTTCCTGCCATCACAATTATAATTATGATTTCCTTTATATAACTTCCTAATTGGGGCATAGAAAAATTTAAATAGCTATTGTATGTAATTGTGTAATAATGTATAAAATAAAATTAATTTTTGATAGCGATGGATTAATTAAACTTGTTAAAGCAAATTTACCAAAAGAGGTTTTTGACTCATTTAAAGCTTATATATCAGAAGAGGTATATATAGAATGCGTTATAGACGGAAAAAAGGGATTATATGATGAATCATTTGAAATTGAATCATTAATAACAGGCAAGAAAATCCTTAAGGAAAAGTCAAAAACTAATTCACAAGCTATAAAAATTTTAAAAGATGAGAAATTCGGAAAAGGTGAAGAAAGCATTTTACATTTATTTTTTAATATAAGGGCAGATGTGATAATATCGGATGATAAGAAATTTTTGAATTTTTTATTTAACAACGAGTTAGCTTTTATGACACCAACAGATTTAGTTATCAGTTTGTATGAAGAAGGAAGTATCTTGGATAGAGATAGTGCATTGAAAGTTTTGGAAGGGTTAAGGCCTTTTGTCAAAGATAAATACTACTTTCAAGCTAAAAATAAGTTGGAGGTTAAAAAATGAAAAGTATATCATACCCCTTAAGAATTGATGAAAGGATACTTGAACTTGTAAATCTTAAGTCTAGAGATGAATATACAGACAAGAGCACTGCTTTGAGGAAACTGCTTTATATGGGGGTAGAAGATTATGTAATTGAGCTATACATAGACGGCAGATTATCTATAGGCAAGGCAGCAGAAATCTTGGGAAAAAATGTTTATGATGTGCATAGAATACTATTAAAACATGGAATAAAAGTAGGGCATGAAGAAAAAATATACAATGCAAGTTCAAAAACTGCTAAAAGGCTTTTTAGTAAATAAGAATTAATAGCATAAAATTAAGGCTGGCGCATTTGATTGCTGGTGGGGTGACTGTCGGAGAGAGTAAAGGGAGGGCTTGAATATTTGACTGATACTTTTTGTTCTCCGACGAGCAACTTCAGGATACTAAAGTATTACTAATTTCAAGTATAATAATATCTTCCTTTTTCT
>CAZBGH010000236.1:0-1996 GCA_964491335.1 uncultured Methanosarcinales archaeon
GGAGAAAAAATTTATTCCCGACGAGGATTTTTTGCAAGTGTCCAAAATGGGTTTAGAGCTCCTCCTTTATATTAGCAGTGGCAACCATCGTCAAAGTTGATTGTATGCCCCTCATCTCCTTCCTGAAATTTATGATAAAATCATTGAATTCGTCAACGTCCTTGAATTTCAATTTGACCAGAACATCATACTCTCCTGTAACGCCAAAAACTTCTTTTACATTTTTAGTGTTAAGAAATTTATTGTTAATATAATCCGATGTTGTACCCTTGATGAGCATGAATGCGATAAAATTCTCCCCTATGGATTTATTATTAAGCTTAATTGTAAATTTCTCAATTACCTTATTTTTTATCAGCCTTTGGATTCTTTGATGTACTGTACTCGGCCTTATTGCTGTTTTTTTCGCAATATCCTTGATAGGCTCCCTTGCATTGTTTTTTAGGATTCTGATAATTTTCAGATCCTTATTGTCTAGTTCCATTAATTACGTAAATTTTACAATAAATATATAAATATTACGTATTTTTTACAGTAAAAAGAAGAAAATATAGTAATTTTACACTATTTTGATAAAAAAATATATAAATATCCATCAATTTCAACCCTATGTGATCAAAATGGACAAAGGAAAAAATTACGAAGTTAAGGACATAAAGCTTGCAGACCAAGGCAGAAAAAATATTGAATGGGCAGAGATGCAGATGGGAGCCTTGCTTAAGGTGAAGGAAAGATTCAGAAAAGAAAAGCCGCTGAAGGGAATAAGGGTCGGAATTTGTTTACATATAACCAAAGAAACTGCTGTCTTAATCAAAACCCTTATTGCAGGTGGAGCAGAAGTCGCAGCTTGCTCTTGCAATCCTTTAAGCACTCAAGATGATGTAGCGGCCGCTTTAGCTCAGGATGAAATAAAAATTTATGCATATAAGGGTGAAACAAAAGATGATTATTATAAATACCTAAACAAAGTCATAGAATTTAAACCTCAAATTACAATTGACGATGGTTGCGATTTGGTTACGGAAATACACCAAAATAATAAAAATTTAATTCCAGAAATAATCGGAGGAAATGAGGAGACAAGCACAGGTGTAGTAAGATTACGAGCAATGGAGAAGGATAAGGCATTGAAGTACCCAGTCATTGCTGTTAATGATAATAAAACAAAGCACCTTCTAGATAATTACTATGGTACTGGTCAAAGTACTATTGACGGTATTCTGAGAGGAACTAGTATTCTATTTGCAGGTAAAAATGTTGTTGTAGCTGGATATGGAGATTGCGGCAAAGGCGTTAGCCTTAGAGCAAAAGGCATGGGCTCAAACGTCATAGTTACAGAAGTAAATCATTTTAGAGCTTTGCAGGCAAAATTGGATGGTTTTAGGGTAATGACGATGAAAGAAGCCGTAAAAATAGGAGATATATTTATTACTGTTACAGGAGACAAACATGTAATTAAAACTGAACATATAAAATTGATGAAAGACAAAGCAATTGTAGCAAATTCCGGACATTTTGATGCGGAAATAGATTATGCAGGTTTAAAGAAAATGTCAAAGAAAACTAGAGAAATAAGACCATTGGTAGAAGAATTTACATTAGAAAATGGGAATAGAATCATTGCACTAGCTAATTGCAGGTTAGTAAATTTAAGCCTTGCAGAGGGGCACCCAAGTGAAGTTATGTCTACATCTTTTTGCGGACAAGCACTCTCATGCGAATACTTAGCTAAGAACAAAGGAAGATTACCTGTAAAAGTTATTACATTACCGGAAGAATTAGACGGCGAAATAGCAAAACTCCAGCTTGAAGCTTTAGGAGTTGAAATAGACGAACTAGACGAACAGCAAAGGAAGTATCTAAGTAGCTGGAGAGAGGGTACTTAGGATACTGTATAATTAACGTATGAATTAAGCTCCCGTCTATAAACATTTTCTTAACACAGATGTTCCGAGACTTCCCTGATTTTTCTGTAGGGGATACTTATATTTGACTT
>CAZBGH010000237.1:0-1995 GCA_964491335.1 uncultured Methanosarcinales archaeon
TCAGTGTTTTACTATACTATCTTCACAAAGAAAGATTCTACTTTAAGTAATCACAGGTAGATAATCCCATCCCGCGTGGTCAACACGGGATGACAGGCACTCCGAGGGTAACACTCCTCCGCAATAAAAGTCACAGTTCCAGATACCGCAACACTGTTTTTATTTCGGCAGGTATCCAGCAAAACTCACAGACATTCCGAAAGTAGTTAATTTTTAATTTAGAAGACAATAATTCTGGTTAGGAGCTGTTTTTGGCATATATGCAAGAATAATCTCTTTTTCAGTTAAATGCCTTGGGTGGCAGCTCTCTAAAAACTAAGAGGTGTCTGCCATCCAAAGACAAAATATCGACAAATATGCGATTTCTTTCGCAGATAAAAATATTTCGGAAAAACCCAATGCAACGTACACAATAACCATGATACTCATGGTTTTAGTGGCAGCCTCTTATGGCTGCCACAGTATAAATTCAAAGGCGATTAGCCCAGATGCAGATACTGTGTTTTACAGAATCAATACATCAATCAGGGCTCTTGAAAACCAATTCTGGAAACAAAGTTTGCAATTTCTGAGAGAAAAGAGGAGAAAACTTGCAAAAGTAAAGCCTTACATTATCGTCGACGAAACTTATGAGTCGTACACAGGCAAACTACTGAAAAAAGAGAAGAATTCCAAAGAAAAGCTAACAAATGAAAAGAAGCAAATTTTAAGGTATATTCATAAGTATAAGCCCAACAAAGGTGATACAGGAAGTTACAAATATCTTGTGTTTGCAATAGTATACGGCAAGAAAAGGAGGGTTTTGAGGGTAAAAGCGGTAAAAAGAAAGGAGAATTGTGATGATTTTATCATCAAGACTTTACAGGTTCTTAAAAAAGAAGTTTCTTATGAATGCGTTCTCTTTGACAGGGGTTTTTATGATGGATTGTTCATAGAAAAACTAAAAGGGAATAAAATTCCTTTTATTGTCAGGGCAAGAATTTCTAAGCACATGAAGAAAATTTTTGGGTTCTATAGTGAATGGAAATGCTACAGAGACTTTGAAATAGGGGAGCATAAAATCAAAGCAGACTTGGTGTTGGGGGTTGATTTTGCCGAAGGCAAAAGAGCTAAATGGGCGTTCATAACTAACGTGGAGTTTGAGAAATGGTACATGGTAAGGGAAGCATACAGGAAGAGATGGAACATAGAAAACGTATTCAAAGCTACTGATGGAATACAGCTAAGAGTGCAAACAAATAATCCAACTACGAGGCTGTTTTGTGTTTGTCTTTCCTTTCTATTCTACGATGCTTGGCAGAATAAGAACAAAAGAGGAACTCTTTTGGACTTTATTATGAATGCTCTGGAGAGCATTTTTGAGTTTATTGCCAGAACAGCAGAGTTTTACAGAGACAAGCTAAAGCTTAACATTCCATTCTGGAGTAGGATTATTTCTTCTTCATAATTTGAAGAGTATATCTTTAAAATTATTATTGCTTTTTTGCTATTATTGAATTATTTTTAATATTGTTTTTCGTAAATGTTCAATCGTTAATGGGTTTTTATTAACCTAAAATTCTGTTTAATGGTCATTTTTTATGCTACTTTCGGAATGTCTGACTAAGCTTGGTCCTTGCACTATAAAATCCCTCAAATGTTCTTTTTTTACAAGTAAATGTTCGTATTCACTATCTACCTCATATGGAGAAATAAAGCTAAAATTTTCTAATCCTGTTTGGTGTATTCCCTCAGTCCAGTACTGCCATGATTGTATATCCACAATAAAGGAAGTGTCTACAACAATTATAGGCTTGTCCATAGGATTATGTGGATTAATAAGTATTTATAAATCTTATGTTTTTAACTTCTTTATAGTAGTTACTTAATTATCCCATAAGATATTTAAATAGATGTTAAATAAAAAGTTTTACTATGATAAAAACAACAACCTTCAGGGAAACGCTTGGAGACACGCCTGCAATAAGAGTCTTGGATTTTTTGATAGAGGGAGGA
>CAZBGH010000238.1:0-1990 GCA_964491335.1 uncultured Methanosarcinales archaeon
TACTCACTTTGTTAGTGAGTTTCAACATAGTTGAAACCTTTGTTGGTTGACTATATTTACATTAGTCTAATTGATTTATTTAAATTCACTTAATTTATATAGAGATTCTCTTTAATTTTTTATATGAAAGCTATTAACATCATTGTAAAAGGAAGGGTACAAGGTGTAAATTTTAGAAGGTATGCTATGGAGAGGGCAATTATGCTAGGAATTAATGGTTTTGCTAGGAATCTTGATAATGGAGATGTGGAGATTCTTGCAGAAGGAAAAGAAGAAAAGGTTAAAGAGTTTGCAAAAATCTGTAGAATAGGGCCTTCAGTTGCGGAAGTAAAGGAATGTGTAATAAAAGATGTGGAAGTTAAAGGTTATAAAGAGTTTGAGATTTTGTAGGGTATCTTAAGAACGAATATCTTTAAATAATTTAGACTATAGGCAAAGAATTTCTCTCTAGTATTTCTTTATTATCTGAAGAAAGAAATCAGCTATTTCATTGGCAAGAAGAATACATTACAAGATAAATCCAAATCTCATTCTTAAGATTTAAATATGCCTCAATGTTAAACTTACTTCCAGAATGTCACTGGATTCACTAGAAGTTGCAAAGCAGATAGCCCAGAGGAATAAAGTTCTTGCGTTAAGCGTTAAGGACACCATATGCCCCCTTATCTTAGGCTGATATGGCCACGAAGACATCGAGAAGAACATGGAAACTCTGAAAGCTTCTTTGATTGCTGCAAGCTATCCTGGCACTTTTATGCTTAAAGATATACCAGATGCATCAAATGAAGTTCAACAAACTTTTTACCACCTAAAATTTAGAGACTTGCTGGAGATATATAGAAGAGGTGGTAAAGTTATTGTTCCAATATTCTATATTCACCCCGCTATAGATCAAGGACACGGAAAGGGCATGATTGTTGAATTCGTGCAGGTGATCCAAGAGAATCCTCATCTTAGAGAGTATACAATTGTCCTTAAGCATGAGGGAACTGACTTTATACAACATCTTGAAATGATTCACCCACGGAATAGATATAATGTAGGTACCATTCAGGAATGTATTGAAAAGGTAATATCCCACGTCCAGGGACATGAACCATTTATAACAGAAAAACTCAACAATAGTGGCAAAATTTTATATAGTTCAAATTCCAGTAATAATGAAAAGAGGCAAAATGGTTAGTGAAGCAGTCCACCCTGAAATGGGTTCTATATCTGGAGAAAATGATATAATGAATAAAATAATTAGAGATGAAAAACTTCTTGCGATTTTACTAGAGTTGGGAAAAAAGAAGAGAAGAACATTTAATGAATTAAAAGAAGAACTTAAGATTGGTGAAGCTGAATTAATTGATAAATTGAATGCACTTGAATTTGGTGCATATATAAAACAGAATCCAAATAAAGACAACAAAAAACCATTTATTACAAGAAGATATATGATTGATTTAAGAGGTATGATTTTATTAAATAAATTAAGAATAGAATATCCTGAATTTAGAGAATCTTTTAATTTTTTCTTCTAGATAGATTCTAACACTTTCGATAAGATTATAGTTGGAGGTATTTACTATGCAAGCAAGTGTTTAATGTGCAAAGCCCAAAAAACCGCCACATTTATAAACTTTCTAATTATCCCTAAGAATCTCACTTTATCTATTATTATAGTAAGTAGTGAGCCCAGACACTAACTCTATTGAGGTAGGAGGGCAGGTTTATGGAGAAACAAGATATTTTAGATGCCTTGGCAAAGGCTAAAAAAGGGCAGAAAAGGAACTTTAAGCAGACAGTAGACTTAATTATGAATTTTAAAGATTTAGACTTGAAAAAACCAGAGAATCATGTTGAGGTTTACATACCACTTTCTAACAATAGGGGAAAAGAGGCAAAATTGTGTGCATTTGTTGGGCCTGAGTTAAAGGATAATGCTAAAGCTAATGTTGACTTAGTAATAGAAGCTGAGGAGTTTGATAGGTATGCAAAAGATAAG
>CAZBGH010000239.1:0-1979 GCA_964491335.1 uncultured Methanosarcinales archaeon
ACCCCGCAAATACCCATTGCTGGATATTTGCTAGGGAAAAAGAGGTGATAGAATAATAAGTTAATCCCCAACAAATAATTATTACTTTAGAATAGTATTACTGGTATTTAAAGCTTTCGGTATCTTTAGTATCCCCAAGTAGTTACAAAAATGAAGAAGCCAGCATTAACTAGTTATAGTGCTTTAATAAGCTCTATAACCATATGCACGATTTACAAATGTGAGATTTGGCTCTGTAGAAGAATATAAATTCTTTATTAAGGAGCAATTTGCGGATTCCTCTGAAAATTTTGTAAACAACTCTAAAAGGTTAGAAAGATTTCCACTCCTCTATGACTTCTTCAAAAAGTATTTTATTTAATCTTTATCAGAATATCCTAACCATATTTCGTAATGTGGACAATCGATGTTATCTAACGATGGTTTAGAAATAGTATCAAATGTTTCTTTAAGTTTTTTTTTACTTTTTCTTCTGATAAATTTAATTTATTATTTATGTCTTGAAATTCCTTTTTGTGTTTCATTCTACGCATATTATAGCATTATAACTATAATATAGGCTTCTATAATTATCTTCTTTTTCATATACCTTTATATATTTACCATTTTTATCTTAAATTAATGGATAGACAATCAGCGGAAACACTAATAGGGGAATTAGCAAAACACGAGGCCACTGCCTATGATAGAATTTCTGTAGATAGAGGTATGTTTATTAATCTCTTAGCATCTACCGACATTCATAATTCATCAGAGTTTTATCATGCCCTTCCAAATAGTCCGCAAGTAGTGCAAGAAATGGGTAGATATTATCATTTATCATTGAGAGGAGTTTTAGAGAATAGAAATTCACAGAACCACCAGTTATCTTGTCTGGGTAATGCTTTAGAAGCTACTGCATCATTTTTTAGAATTTATCATTCTGATGCTTTGGTTAGAGATTTAAGAACTAATAGAGATCTAATGAAAATGATCATGGAGTGTGAGTATCCATATTCTTTAGTAGGTGAATTTCAAACTTGGGATTATTATAATCCAGAAGAGACTTTATTTATCAAAACAGAACCTCTTCTAATAATCCTTCAAGTGACAGATCAAGAGAAAATTAGAGAATGGGAAAGGACTAACATAACACGTGAGAAAGAAGTAGGATTTTTCTTTAGACATAGAAGGAAAATTAAACCAGAAGAATATGATTTATCATTAGACTTTTAGGGAAAAATCCCAAAAAAATATTTTAATCGTAATCCTGTACAAATATTAGGAAATAAATAGACTATTGGACAACTCTTAAAAATGTCTTTCTTTGAAATACCGAAACTTCAGGATATAACTCAAGTGGGAGAATTTCCTAATATTTGTACAGATAGAGTTCGTTCAGATCCAGATAAAAATCAATCAGCTCTAAAATGGATTCGTCGTTTAGAAAGATATTATGGTAGAATTAACACAGGAATAATTGTTAGAGAATACTCTTTTAAATCCCACATACACATACCTTCAAATGATCCTAGATTCTCATATGATAATAATGATATAGCTTATTTTAGATCTTATGATGCAGGAAGTGATAAGGTTGTTATAGTTATTCCTCAGAGGGGTGGTGGTTATAATTTTGCCAGATTGGTTGCATCTTATTTGGCATCTAATGGTTTTGATACAATTGAGATAGTAACCCCGTTTCATGAAAAAAGACTTCCAGAAGGAGTAAAAAGTGTTGTAGAGCTACCAATTGATATAGAAACAATAAAATTAACAACTAAACAAGCAGTTGAGGAGATATTAGGTCTAGTAAGTTTTGTGATAGAAAAAAAAGAAAAAGAATTAGGTATAGCAGGTATAAGTCAAGGTGCAGGTTATGCAACAATTGTTTCTGGGTTAGATAATCGTATAAGAAGTAGTGCATATATCCATGGGTTTAGTGGTATAGCAGATTTACTTCTTTATTCTAATGACAGATTTGCAATACACTTCAGAGA
>CAZBGH010000240.1:0-1964 GCA_964491335.1 uncultured Methanosarcinales archaeon
ATTTGCAAAAGAATCATTTAATAATTTACAATATATTTGCAAATTAAAGTTTTATCTTAAGTCTAACTAATTATTATATTTGCAGTATCTAGCGATATAAAATGAACTAATTTTGAGTTACGTTGCTCTGCGACGCTTTATTTTTATGGCTTACTATATTTTTCCGCTAAAACGAGATATCTCACACTGGTGTAGATTAACTTTTCTCCACTGTCTATTTTTCTTTGTAGTTTTTTGAGATATTTAATATGCTTGCTAACACTAAATCCTTCCACAACCCATGGAACTGATTTAAGATAGTATACTAAAGCGCACACATCCTTAAATTGCATATGACCTTTCCATTCATTTGCCTTTATTATCTTGAAACCTGCTTTTTGCAAATCCTTTTTTATAGAACTTAAAGTCCATTCCTTTAAACCAGTAGTAGCTTTAAATTCATTGATTAAGTCTTGAAGATTTCCTCCTCCAACTTGTTGTGTTAAAAAGACTCCATTTTTTTTTAGTATTCTGTAAACCTCTTTCGAATTAAATGCATCATGCCTATTTAATACTAAATCAAACTCCTCATTTTCAAAAGGCATTTTTCCAACATCAGAATCTTCAAAATCTACAACCTTAACACCTAATGGCTCTAATCTTTTTTTAGCTATATAATAATTAGGCTTATATCCTTCTGTTGCTACAGCATGGCTTGGAAAAGGTGAAAGTGTAGAAAATATTTCGCCTCCTCCAGTACCCATGTCGATAACAGATTTTGATTTTTTGATAAGCTTTTTTGAAATAGCCTCATAATCCCAAGGTAGCTTTTCTTCTTTCAGTCTGCCTTTCAAATAAGAAAAATCCCATCCATAAAAAGGAATTTTTTCTTCTTTTTTCCATTGTTCAATTAGTTTTTTGATATTATTCACTATAAAATCTCAGACTGTTTTTCTAAAACACACCAAAGATTCTTCATGATGCTCTATTTCTTCACCCAGTGCATACCCTTATATTGTGGATACATTGGATGTTCTGCACAGTTATAATCACACTGGTGTTTCTCATGACCATGTGCGTATATAAAGGATTTTGGCATTAATTTTTTCTTAATACTATTAAATATGTCTGCTCTTATAATAATTGCCCCTATTATTATTGCAATAGCCACAATTGCTGCTGGAGTAGAATAATCTGTAACAACCAAATTCCTTTCAACCACTTTATATTGGTGGCATTTGAAATCAGAGCCACAATAATTATCTGCAGGACATTGGGAATCGTAAGAGCACTGCCTAATAGCATAACCGAGAAGAAGCCATAATATTATGAGTATTATAACTACAACAAGGACTATAATCCACATCCCTTCTGCTTTCTTATTCAATTTCTTATGCATTCTACTGTATTTCATAGAGGAAAAGATAGAACCTACTTATTTAAATTTTATTCCAAAAAAGTGTAAAACCATAATTTTTAATTGGCTATCTTAATTTAGATAGCTTTAAAGGCTCATTTTCAACTATTATACCTCTTGCATAAAGATATGCATGAATCGCTTTAAATTGTAGTAAAGTATAATTCCTCGGCTTATCGCCACGCCACTTTTTTATAGGATCTCTACTTCTTGATTGTCTTATCGTTTCAACACTTCTATTGTAAAGTGATAAGGCGTCTGCATCTGTTGTAGGTTCTCCATAGGGCTCAGACTTAAAGCTTCTTATAACATTAAGTATAGCTGTTGCCTGTCTTGTTGGCGTTTGATAACCAACTTGTTTGCATGCTTCTTCTAATATCGCTCTATCCATTGATTGCATTGATTGGTTAGCTAATGGATCTATTGTGAGAGATGACATGGAATTACTAGAAAAACCAAAGAACTGTCCTATAGTTTGTTCCAAAGCGCTAATTTGTGTTAGAGTTAAAGGTTCTCCTACTTCTGTACATCTTTGAATATAATTCTGTTGGAATTCTCCATGAACATT
>CAZBGH010000241.1:0-1916 GCA_964491335.1 uncultured Methanosarcinales archaeon
TTTTGAGTTATTTAGCCACTACGGTTGTTAGTGAAAAGAAAGAATAAAATAGTAGAAAACTTTAAATATCGCAAATCTTATGGTTAATAAGAAAGTGGTGATAATGAGGAATTACTTGACTTTGCTGATGATATTTAATCTATTCATTGTAATAGTGTCTACGGCTAATGCTGCAACTTTCCCAAATATTTTCAAATTTTTCTCAAAAAACAGCACTTCACAAAAGACAACCACGGCAATTACTAACAAAAGTGGTACAAATACAGAAGACGAAACAATATTTGAGAAGAAATATACAGAAAAAGACACTTCGATATTAAGTAAAGAGCAGGCAGGTATGGATATAAAAACTAAAACACAGACAAAAACTAGCATAGAAAGTAAAGATACTAAAACTAGCGAAAAGACAAAGGAATTTTCTAAAGAATCTGATAAAACTAAAGCTAAGTGGAAGGTTACCGATGATGGCAAACTAAAGATAGACGGCAAAGCAAATACATTGTGCTTCAATTTGCAGGACCAAAGTGTTGAAGCCGGAGAAACTCAAGTACAAAAGCAATACGAGTTTAGGTCTGGTAAAGTGGAATGCAGTGGCGGCGGCTTCTTCAACGTTAGAACTGAAGATGATCCTGTTGTTGAAATAATTGAATGCACTCCGGTGGAGCTCAAAGCAAAATGCAGAGAAGGATTTGTGCTGAACTATGGAGGCTCATGCAGTTATGGAGATAATGTAGATCTGGACAATCGTGGGATTGAAGAAATATATGCGATCCCATCTTTCTTTGGTAATGATTGGGGTACTATTCCCGCATCCAACGAAGTGACGATCCGCTGTAATACCGGCATAGAACCTCCTCGTTCCATGGGAGATTTTTCTATAAACCCCGTTCCTGTAGATAAGACTTTATATTTGACTTGTATTAGAGAGAAACCTTAAATTTTATATTTTTACTATTACCTTTTTAGAAAATGCTTTTCTGTATTCATAAAAAATGAGTGAAAAAATAATAAAAACCAAAAATATTGTTTTAATTGCAGTATTAATTGTGATTGTTGCTTCCATCTACTACCTCAATTCCCAAAAGGCTAGTTTTGATTCAAACGAGGAAATAGAAACCAGAGTAGACAAGCAAGTACAGGCACAAAATACCGAAGTTTCAGAAAAAGCACAAGTCAGTGGTTATATACCCGATGAGAACGCAATTAACAGGAAAAAACCATTATACCAGCAAGCTCCTGAATTGACAGGAATAGCAGGCTACATCAATACAGACCCTAATATTAAAATCAAGAATTTGAAAGGGAAGGTTGTTTTGGTTGATTTCTGGACATACACATGCATAAACTGCATCAGGACTTTTCCTTACCTTAAAGACTGGTATGAGAAGTATGCAGACAAGGGCTTGGTTATAATAGGTGTGCATACGCCTGAATTTGAATTTGAGAAAAAATATGAGAATGTTAAAGCTGCGGTTGAAAAATATGGCTTAAAATATGCTGTTGTTCAGGATAATAACTATGCGACGTGGAGAGCATATAAAAACAGGTACTGGCCGCATAAGTACTTAATAGACATAGATGGCTTCATAAGGTATGACCACATAGGAGAAGGGGCTTATAGAGAGACAGAAAGAGTAATACAGGAACTGCTGAAAGAAAAGATGGGAAGGGAAGGGGATGTAAAATTATTGGAAGCTGTAGATGGAAATGTCGAGGCTGTTGGTGTAGAGTTCGGCAAGGTTGGAACACCGGAGATTTATTTTGGGTATGGGTTTGCAAGGGGAAATTTCGGCAATGAGGAAGGCCTACAGCCAAATGAAATTATTGAGTATAAACTTCCGCAGGAAATAAAATTCAATTACGCTTATTTTGAAGGCACATGGAAAGTTAATAATGATGATTCTGAGCTGATAAGC
>CAZBGH010000242.1:0-1905 GCA_964491335.1 uncultured Methanosarcinales archaeon
AGATGTGTATAAGAGACAGCAAATAATGTAGGATCCCATTCACAAATAATCACACCCGGTGTTCCTTGAGCAGGCACATCAGCAGGATTTGTTTCTACCCTAACTTCCAGAGGAATATCACCAATATGTTTCCTTAGTCCTAATGTAAGCTCATTCTTTGCAATATCCTTAATCTCAGCTACCTCCTCTGGCGTTGCATAACCTAAACTATTATTAATGACAATAATCGGTATAAATTTTACCCATGGAGCAGTTCCATCTGTAACCTTTGCAGCAAGATTATACCTAGCAACTGGATTAAAAAATTTCTCATAATCCTGATAAGAAAGGGGCACTAATGGAGTTTTTAAAGTTGTATTTCCATTATTGGAATTTCTCCTAATCTTAATTCTTATTGTGTATGGGTGATAATCTCGATGTAAAACCCCTATATCATAAATTCTACCACTTTTGAATCCGCCAATTTTAACTGGTTCACCACTATGAGAAGTGGCTCTTCCAACTTCCTTTATCTTTCTGCCTGTAGTATATGCTGTAAATGAAGTGTCTGGCAATACAATGGAGTCGTCAAATACATCTCCACTTGTAAAGGTATCATCCACACTTCTATCAATTCTACCCTCTAAGTCTATCCCCTGCTCCTGTTTTTTTAGATAATGCTGCCAAGAAGTAGGATTTGCATTGTGCTTGTACCATAGAATTCCTGACAAACCATAATGCTTTACATATGTTCGTACACCACCACAAAATCCACTTGGTCTTACTTGTGCATTGGCAATATGAAATAGTCCTGGTGCTAATACTGCCACTACACCTGATCCAATGTATTGCAGATGCTGTCTTCTTACTGGGCTTTCTAAATAATCTGTTGGCTTATTATCCATTTTGCTTTGTTGCATAACTAACTTCTAGAAATCCTAATATACTAAGTTCTTCCAGAAAGTCATAAAACCATGAGGTGATTCATATGACAAACTGGAAGAACATAAACAACAAGTATATCAAAGAAGGTTATTTATATCTTTCTTTCGATTTTCTAGATACTTGGAACAAGGAATTAAACAAACTCAACAAAAACAAAGAAGGTGCTAGGTATCAATACCCAGAATCTTTGATAAGATTTTGCTCTACTCTAAAAGTAGTCTTTCGTCTTGGCTATCGCCAAGAACAAGGTGCCTTACAATCATTACAGAAGTGGATGCATATTCCTAACGTTATTTCTTACAGTCAAATGCAAAGAAGAATGACTAAGATTGGTTTAGACTTAGTTAAGAGTTTAGCCAAGCAAGAAGATGCTCAGATAATAGCTATAGACTCAACAGGCATAAAGCTCTATAACTCAGGAGAATGGATAAGAGAGAAGCACAAGAAAAGAAAGCCTTTCTTAAAACTGCATATAGCAGTAAATGTAAAGACTAAGCAAGCTGTTGCTATAGAAGTTACAGAAGATAATGTAGGGGATAGTAAGCTAGGACTTAAGCTTATAGACAGAGCAAGAAAAATTAAGAGAGTAGCTAAAGGTCTATTTGATGGCGCATACGATAATTATGAAATATGGAACGGTCTTAATGCTAGAGGCATAAAGCCACTGATAAGGCTGAGAAAGAATGCTGTCATTAACTATAAAGAATCAGAGACTAGAAGTCAGGCTGTTAAATGTTACATAGGAAACGAGAAAGAATGGGTTAAAGCTACAGGATTTGGTCAGAGATGGCAAGATGAAAGCTGGATTTCTTCTTATAAGAGAAGATTTGGTGAGCATTGTTATTCTATAAAAACTGAGAATTTGCTACATGAAATTCTGATGAAAGCTTGTTTATTGAATAAGTTAATTGTTTGATTGAACAAATTCTTACAAATTTGTTATGCATAACTAAAGTTAGCTGAGTTATGCAACAAAGCAAT
>CAZBGH010000243.1:0-1864 GCA_964491335.1 uncultured Methanosarcinales archaeon
TCATCATCTCTGTCGCGGCTGCGAGGAATGCCTTTTGCAATATCAGCGGCATGCGCGGCAATTTTGTAAGCTATAATTCCCTGCTTTACTTCTTCCGGGCCTGGCAATCCTAAATGCTCTGCCGGAGTCACATAGCAAAGGTAATCAGCGCCATGCTGCCCGGCAACAGCTGCTCCAATAGCTGATGTTATATGGTCATATCCCGGCGCAATATCTGTAACTAAAGGCCCTAAGACATAGAATGGCGCATTATGGCAATATTTTTTTTCTAATTCTACATTCAGCTTTATTTGATGCAATGGTATATGGCCTGGGCCTTCTACCATAACCTGGCAGTCCTTTTTCCATGCTTTTAGAGTGAGCTCTCCAAGAATTTTTAGTTCAGTGATCTGGGCTTTGTCAGTTGCATCATGCAGGCACCCTGGCCTTAAAGAGTCTCCTAAAGAAAATGTTACATCATACTGCTCAAAAATATCGCAGATCTGCTCAAATTGTGTGTAAAGGGGATTTTCCTTATCATGCTCACCCATCCATCTTGCAAGTATTGCCCCTCCTCTTGAAACGATTCCAGTTATTCTGCCTTTTACCAATGGCAAAGTTCTTCTGAGGATTCCGGCATGAACTGTCATGTAATCTACGCCTTGCTTCGCCTGTAATTCAATAACATCAAGCCAGTCTTCTGCCTTAATATTTTCAATCCTTCCATTAGCCATCTCAACAACTTCGTATGTTGGTACAGTTCCTATCGGAATAGGAGAGCTATCGATAATTGCCTGCCTTATGACATTCAGATTGCCCCCTGTGCTTAAATCCATTGCAGTATCCGCGCCATACTTAATGCAGTACTCCAATTTTTTCAATTCTTCTGCAACGCTTGCCCTTATTTTAGAAGCTCCAATATTGGCATTTATCTTTGTCTTAAGCCCTTTTCCAATTCCAATTGGCTTTAATTTCTTATGGCTAATATTAGCCGGAATAATGACTGATCCTTTAGAAACCTCATTTCTTAGCCATTCAGCATCAACATCTTCCTGCCCTGCAACATACTCCATTTCCTTTGTTATGATGCTGTCTCTGGCATATTTAAACTGTGTTGCCATGAGTTTTGTAGAATTTGGCAGATTTATAAAGATTTTGATTCAAAGTAATTGTGATGCAGATTAAATTTTCATCGTATGGGGAAGTCATTTCTTTTTCATGAGAGAGTACAGTCTTTTGAGATAATCCTTATAAGCTTCTTTATGCTTTCCTATTGTAAGAAGCCAAATAACTTTGCCTTCCATAAAATATATTAACCTGATGTTTTCTGTTATAGGTTCTCTATAACAGTTTTCTCCACCACTCAGATGCTTTTGCCTCTCTGGATTTTGTTTTATTTTATTCTTTTTCTTATAGAATATTTCAAGTTCTTTCGAGCCAAGCTTATCCAAATCTTTGAAGAAGTCTGGGTGTTCCCTTATCTCCAACTCAGTCAATCTTAACTCCCCTCTTTCTCAGATATTCATCTAACTCTTTCTCAGATTTTCCTATAGAGGGATTTAATTTTAACTCAGCCATTCTTTGCTTTGCGATTTCGTTCTGGTCTAAAAGCTCAGCCACATCATCTATTAAAACTTCTACATCGGCGAGAACTTTATTAAATTTTTCCTCTGAGATTGTTATAGTTGCCATCAATAGTAAAGAATGTTGATATTCTATTTATAACTTGCGCTACGATTCAAATCAATATAAAATCATTTTAATGCATTTCTAGTTTTCTCAAGTCTTCCCACACTTCTAGTGCACAAATCTCTAATGTGTTTTCTTAAGAGGTTTATCTCTTTATCATTTAAAACTGCATATGTATGTGTATTTAAATTTAAAA
>CAZBGH010000244.1:0-1863 GCA_964491335.1 uncultured Methanosarcinales archaeon
CAAAAAAAAGCTCGCTTAAGGTAATAAAGGTTATACAGGTATTTTTTGTATAAAAATTATATACCAGTTGCTTTATCTTTTCTTCGCCTCTAAGAAAATTTATAACAATATCTGTATCTAAGATATACACTTTTTCACCCAATTAAATGGAATATCTCCATTTAGCACCTTTTTTCCTGCTTTCGTATATTTCTTTAACTAAATTTTTATCTATATCTCTCCACGTACCAGCCAATTTAATTAACTTTTCTCTCTTTTCCAGTAATTTTAAACTTTCTTTGGCTTTATTTAGGGCAAAAGCAATTGCAGAATTTATATTTACTTTTTCAATATAAGGAATAACATGCCTTTTTTCTAGCTCTTTAGAGAGATATTTAATGTCGTCATAATTCTTTTCCAAAATCTTAATTGTCTTAAACATTCTAAATTATTCTACTTTTTTACTACTAAAAGTAGAACTTATATATAAATATTTGTTTTACATAAGCCATTTAGGCATCTTCAAAATACTTATGCTACAAGTAAGGTTGAGGTACTTCTTGGTTTAATGTTATTGATTTATATTATGATTTGTTCTATCCAATCTCTTAATCCTCTCATTTATATCAGGATGAGTAGAAAATAAATTATTAATTCTGCCTCTAAAAGTCCTTAAGGGATTTTCTATAAACAAATGTGCAGTTGCTTTATTTGCTGCTTCAACTAATGGCTCTTTATCATCCCTTATTTTCTTCAGAGCATTAGATAATCCACTAGGATTTCTGGAAAGCAAAGCCCCATCTGCATCTGCAAGAAACTCTCTTCGTCTGCTGACAGCAAGCTTGATTAGTTGTGCTATCAAAGGTGCTAATATTGCCAAAATCAACCCAATTAAGATTATTATAACTCCAACTATTCCTCCACCTCTTCTGTTACTTCTTCCCCTACCATAAATCATACTTCTTAAAAATAAATCACTAAGCAAAGCAATAACTCCAACAAGTACAACAACAAACATCATCATTCTAACATCATAATTCCTTATATGTGCAAGTTCATGGGATATAACACCTTCAAGTTCATCTCGCTTGAGCCTTTCAATTGCACCTGTTGTCACAGTTACAGAGGCATGTTTTGGGTCTCTTCCAGTTGCAAAGGCGTTTATCGCACTATCGTCAATAACATAAATTTTAGGGGTTGGAATTCCCGCTGCAATTGCAATGCCTTCAACTGTATTAATAAGATGTGGATATTTTTTCCTATCCGCTTCTACAGCATGACTCATTCTTAAAATCATTTTGTCGCCAGAGTAGAAGCTTATTAAGGTCATTATTGTAGAGAATATTATTGCAAAACCTAGTCCAATAAATGCATCGCCAAAATAAAGCCCAAAGGTATAACCTAAAAGTCCAATTATTATAAAGAAAATAGTAATTAATAAAATTGACTTTCTTTTGTTTGAGGAGATGTGGTCGTATAATGTTGACATTTTAATCTGTTAAGTAAAGTTTCTAACTATACATATCAAACAATTATATAATCAACAATCGGCGACCCATTTTCACTCTCGACCTGAATTGGTACCCCGCATGATTCTGTGGTGCTATTAAGTTAAGCATTATAGCACACTGTTATATGAGGGTTACCTATTCTATCTCGTGGATGCGCATAGGTCTCAGATTGTTTATATTGTTTTTTTATTGTTTATTGTAATTCTAACCATAATTTCTTGAAAAAAGGCAGAGTCAATGTCGACAGCATAAAAGCAATTGCAGGAACAATTGCATTTAGCCAAGGTTTTTGGACATTGATTGCTTGAAGGTAAAATCCTATTGCCAGGTAAGTAAACAAAGCGAGCAAGAATCTCCTGAAATAGCTTATTTC
>CAZBGH010000245.1:0-1610 GCA_964491335.1 uncultured Methanosarcinales archaeon
CAATTGTCATTATTTTATTTTCGATACATCGGCTTGGCGGATTCAAGAAAAAATAGACGCTTTACCAGAAATCATTTGCTTATTTTTGAGAACGTCCATAAATAGCCGATATACTTTTCCCAGCAAAATATATTGAAACAAGTATAAGCAACATGCTTGCGACGAGAATCGGGAATCTGAAAGATAACACAAAAAATACCGCAGAAGCGCCCAAGCCTATGAAACTAAATATGACGCTCAGACACATTGGGCATAATTTGCCGGCAAATAAAGTGCCCACAATGCTGAAAAATCCTGTCCCTGCATGCTTTCCAACAATAGTCTTTCTCATCTTTGAAGCATAGCTGTGCATGCCCACTGAAATTCCAAACAATATAGAAAACAAAATTGTCAGAAATGTGCTGTCCCATGTAAACAAAGAAATCTGATAATCGATGCTGTTGCCGGGAATAAGAATAACTGGTATAAGTATTGCAATAAACATCATAAAAATCGAAGAAGCAATCACGATGCTTAGATGCTTTTTTGATTTAAGTGTCAAGCTTACTGCATTTAACGTTGGCTGTAATCTCATTTGCTCACCTTATCCAAGAGCTTCGACCAGCAGCTTGCGCGCCTTCGGTGTTAAGGATTTCCTGAGATCCTTTGTGCATATGCAAATGCAGCAGTCACATGACGGGCATACTCCTCCTGTGCAGCACGGTTTTCTTCTTGCCATAACATCGCCTCCATTTTAATAGTTTCTTTTGTATACTATTTCAAAAGTTGAAATATAAGGTGAGCAGTTTCATGGCAGAAACCAGTTTACGTGTGGTAACTAACGAATGCAGAATGAAAGGCAATGGCTATTGTCCAAGGCCTTTGGAACAGGCGGCTGTCTTTCTTAGCAGAAAATGGACACTAAGCATACTTGTGACAATTGGCAATTTCGGTAACCTGAGATTTAACGACCTGCTTAGAAGGGTAGATGGCATAACGCAAAAGACACTATCGGAAAGGCTGCAAGAACTTGAAAAATATAATCTGGTAGAGCGCAGAGAGTTTGCAGAAAGACCGCCGCGCGTTGAATATTCTTTGACTGCAAAAGGTCAGAAAGTGAGAAAGTCAGTATTGCCATTGTTAAAGCTGGCTGAATCGAATGCTTTCAGTAAAAGTTAATTCTCTCTAAAATAATTGCTTCATTATACAAATCTATTTATCTAAAGGCATACAATTACTAGCAAAAGTAGTCGTTGGTGTGGTTTATGCTCGGAAAAGCAATTTTACAGGCTCCAAATGCGTGTTTTAGCGCTGTTTCTGCTGATTCTAGGAGTAACCTAACAGGTAAGCTAGCACAGCTACGAGCCCTATGAATGAGAATAATACAAAACTGCAAATTTAATAAATACTTATTTAGCTGCAATTTTCCACAATAATTCAAATCTCTTTTTGAAAGCTTCTGATAATTTTTTATTTTCAATCAATACTATATGTAAACTTGGTTCCCATATAATAAATGCAACTTTAGCTCCAAAGGTTATTGTAGGCACTGCGGAGAAGTATTCTTCGTCTATAAATCTATACCTAGATTTCTTACCGATTAATTTTGAATCTTTTGTAGTTAATAGCCT
>CAZBGH010000245.1:1620-1848 GCA_964491335.1 uncultured Methanosarcinales archaeon
TTTCTGCTGATTCTAGAAGTAACCTAACAGGTAAGCTAACACAGCTACGGGCCCTATGAATTACGGATCTAAAAGTGCTATCACTCTGCACGGAGCACCATCCGTGTTTTCTAGTTTGAGTGGAAGTATAAAAACTCTGAAATTTTCATCTACAAGTTTATCTAGATTAGTAAGATTTTCTACAATTAAGATATCATGCTTTAGTAGAATTTTATGCACATCAAAAGG
>CAZBGH010000246.1:0-1832 GCA_964491335.1 uncultured Methanosarcinales archaeon
TACTCTTTTAAAAGCATTACAAAAGGATTTGTATCATCCTTATTCTTAAAATGGGGCAGCCTTTTGGCAGTAATAGTAATCCTTTTCAACAGAATTTATCTCAATGCACACTGGCTAAGTGACGTTATAGGGGGCTCATTACTAGCAATTCTTATAGTAAGCTCAGTTTATCTTTCATTTAAACATTGGAATTTCACTCATATATGAGGGGTGGTTTTTGACAGGTTATAAATTAAATCTCAGAAAATAGTCTTTGATTAGCTGTTTTGACAATGTATACACTTAAAATTAAAGATAAATAAAAAAGGAAAAAATAAAGTCTTTATTTAAGACTCTACATTTGTTACCAAAGCACCAACCTTTTTATGTACTACACTACTGCCTCCAGCTTGGTAACTAAGGACTAAATCAGCCTTATACTTTGATCCAGGTGATCCAACTCCGGGGCATGCAGTAAAAGTAAAGGTACCCTGCTGACCATCGACAATTGATGTTGGATTTCCAACACCTAGAGTACAAAGAGCACCAGTAGTAGTATAATTAATATTAAGTGCTACACCTGTTAAATCCTGGCCAACACCGTTTCTTAAGACAATTGTAGCAGTTCCATCTGCTCTGAGCCTATGGTCATCACATGAAATACCTGGTGTTACTACACAACTTGAAGGTAAGAATTTGCTGGGGTTTAGTACTCCAAAATATGCAAGAGCACCTATGGCTACTAATACAACAAGGATTGCCCATCCATAAGTCATTAAGAATTCCATAGCAGCTTGCGCTTTTCTATACATTTTATATTCACCTCAACCTTTTTTACAACATAGCTCCTATAATATGATATAGAATTATTCTACGTATTAACTTATATATAAAGTTTTGGATTTTCTACAGAGTTATGCTAAACCATAATTATTGCACAGTTATAAAATAAGTGTAAGTGGTTGGTGTCCAAACCAAAAAGGTGATAGCAAATGTATGTCAATTGGACACCAAGATTACGACGATACATAATAAACCAGTGGAAACTGGGAATAACACCAATAAGCGAAATAGCAAGAAACAGAAGAGTTCCAAGAAGAACAGTATACTACTTGATTGAGAGGTACAAAAGGTATTGTTATGACGGCTTAGAGCCAAAACCAAAAGGAAGGAAAAAAGAACACTTGAATCCTAAGTTTGCTCAGTTGATTGACAAGGAGTGGAAAAAGCATAAGTGCGGTAGCCACAAGATGTGGCTGAGGTTGAAAAGCATGGGGTTTAATGTTTCAGACGCAAAATACAAGAAGTATTTAACGAGAAGGGTTTTAAGACAAATAAGAGAGATAGACCTAGCCAAATTAAGTTTGTTAAGTATGAAAGGCAAAAGCCAAATGAGCTGTGGCATACTGACTGGGCAGAATGCCCATTTACTAAGCAGCATATTATTGCCTTTATTGATGATTGCTCTCGCATGCTAATTCACGCTGAATATTTTGCACAAGCCACTGCCGAGAATAGCGTCCTTGCTTTCAAAAATGCTATAGAAAAGTTTGGAAAACCAGATGCAATTTTAACTGATAATGGCACGCAATTTACGCCTGCAAGAGGGGATAAAGGAACTTTTACAGTGTTCTGTGAAGAACAAGGAATAAATCATATTTTAGGACGAGTACACCATCCACAAACAAATGGAAAGATAGAGAGATGGTTTGGAACTTACAAGCAGGAATATGATGAAAGATTTTGATGCTTAAATGATTTTATAAGGTACTATAATGAAGATAGGTTACATCAAGGGATTGGATACCTTACACCACTTGAGAAATACAAAAGTGCAAAATTATTGATTTAGG
>CAZBGH010000247.1:0-1821 GCA_964491335.1 uncultured Methanosarcinales archaeon
CGGTTGATAGCCTACAATTTAGGGGCTAGATTTATTGAGATTTTCTACAGAGCCATTGCGTAAGAAAGTTTTATATATTATGCAGATTATTCTCATATTTTATTAAGAGGCTGATAGTATGGAAGATAATTATGAGATGGTTCCATATAAGGATATTCTTGAGCTAAAAAAGGATATTGAGGAATTAAAAAGAGGAGGCAGTTCTGATCTATTAGAATCGATTAAAAATCTTACATCTTTAATTAATGAACTTATTGCAATTTTCAAAGAGGCTGCTAAAGGAATGGCAGAAGACAGCAATGAAAGTACTAAGAATATCTCACAAAAGTTAGATGAAATAATAAGCCAGAACCAGAAAATAGTTGAGGGAATAGTTACAGTAGCTGAGATGTTAGAAAATAATATACATGAGAAAACAAATACAGTTCCATTTAACCCTATGCAACCTCCAATACAGCCTATACAACAACCTTTTCCTTCAATGCCTCCTCCACCCGAGATGTCAATAGCCCAAAATAGACAACCTGCTCAAAGAGCATTTCCAGATATAGAAAGTTTCAACCTTGAGTTGCCTCAGCAACCTATGGGCATGCCAAACTTCCCTGTAGAGCCTAAAAAGAAAGGGTTATTTGGTAGGTTTAGAAAATAAAGATAAATAGAAGTCTATGAAATTAATATGCATTAACAACATCTTTAAGATTTAAATTTGAATAATTAGGCACTAAAATAACTTTAACTATAATAATTTGTAAATGAGGCATCAAGATTTATTTTACCATACTACTTTGCAAACGTTTCGCATAGTGTATACCATTAGTCCATTAATAAAAAGATTATATTATTATTATAATAATAATAATAAGATTATATAATAATTTGCAACCGAGTCAATTTTTGTATGCAGTAGTCCGCCTATCCATGCTGTAACATTAATGAGGCGGACATTTTGAGGAACTAGGTTTCAAGACATTTAGGAAGCCCGAGCTTCCTACAGACAAGCACCACTGAAACACCTCGTTGCAAATAATAAAAATAAGAAGAAATTGATACTAGAGTGAAAATTAAGTAAAAGGGATATAAAAATGAATGATTTAACTTTTTCTCAGATAAAAGTAAACCCTATGTTAGTTAATGAGTTTTATAAGAATTTAATCAATGCTTACAAAAGACTGGAAGAAAGAAAAGATGCGAAAAAATCTTTGGATGAGCACCTTGTAAAAATTAAGAGATATAAGAGCAAGCTTGACAACAAGATGATTGAAGAGTTAAAGAAAAAAGTGGACAATATAATTGAAAAAGAGAGAAAGATATTGCATAAGGAAGTTAGATATATCCCTTTTCACGAAAGAAATGGTAAAAGATCTAAGGAGATAGAAAGATTGCAAAAGGGATTAGACAGTTTAGAAAAGAAATATGAAAAACTTAAAAGTCTAGGTGTTAGTCATTTAAAATTAAAGAAAGCTGAAGCAAGAATTGAGTTTCTGAAAACTAAGATAGAGTTTCTTAGATATTAGACATCTTTTGGCATTACTGTGTTTCTGCCATTAGCCTTTGCTCGCTTGCAAGCCTGTTCTATAATATGCTTTACCTTACTGTTTAATGCCTCTGCAAAATCTCCTGCAACATTCAAAGGCTTACCATCAACAACTGCTACATCCTTTATTTTAGCTTTTACAACTACTACCACATCAGACATATAAAGAATTATCTTAGATGTTGTATTTAAATCTTACTATAAAGAGGTACTGTCTAATTAACGAATGATTTATATATCACCTCTAACCCATTGTCTTTTGGTGATCTATATGCTATGCATATTTT
>CAZBGH010000248.1:0-1810 GCA_964491335.1 uncultured Methanosarcinales archaeon
AAGAAAGCCCGCCAACAGTCTCAAAGACAGCATCAGTAAAGGTTGTTTCAAGTTTATTGAAGCACTACCCAGTGGTTTTGGTTTCTGAGTCTGGGAAGTTAGTTGGATTAATAACCAAGGCTGATTTGTTAAATAAGTTGTATAAGGAGTAGATTTTTAAATACACTGAAGTACCACCATTCATGATTGATACAGAAGCCTTGATTAAAGTATATAGAGGTTGGGATAGATTAGAAAAACCAAAAAGCATGTCTATAATAGATTTTGATCTTATTACACCGATTGAAGGAGAGCAATTTAATTCTAGAGAAGAAGTCCTAGAGAGATTGGTGCAACTGCATTCTCAAATTAAACCAACAAACGAACAGGAAGAATTTATTGAGGCGAAAGTTAATGCAGGAATTTATTTTTTACGGGCTTTAAGGGGTGAGGAAATACCTTATGGCGAATATGTTGAGGCAATAACAGGAGTTAGGCCACAAATGATTCCTGAACAAGATGTTCAAAGACAGGTTAGCATAATGCACAACCGCATGAGGGATACAGGTTATGACTCTAAAAAAGGTTCCTTTGAACAATTTGCATTGGACCTTAGGGTTTCCAAAGAGGACGCCCAAAAAGAAGTTGGGGATTGTGAAGAAACTCTTTTGCCTATAGTTTTGAGAGCTTTGGGCTTAAAAGATCTTGAACCTGCGTATAGGGTCAGTTTTGAAGTAGAAGATGATTATTGGAGAGGCTGGACATCAACTTCTGACGGTCAACTCTTACTAAGGTACAACTTCCATCCTAATATAATCTGGTATAAGGGCGATTCTGAAACCACGACTTTGCATGAGGTTGGGGGACATTTTGTACAGGCAGCTAATTTAAGAAAAGGCATAGCAGAAGGCAGAATAGATCCTTTTATAGGACTTACAACAGTTCAAGAGCCTCATACTTTTGCTGGCGAAGGCACAGCAGACGCACTTTTATATTTCCTTCCGGAAGTTGAAGATGTACTTTCTCCGCATGGATCATTATCCAGAGATCAGAGGGCTGCAAGAGATTATCTTTACAACAACGCTCAGATAATGGTAAATGAAGGGGGGAGTTTAAATGAAGCAGTAAGGTATGTAGTTGAAAATCATCCATTTTCTGCTGAGAAAACGGTTCATGATGATCTTGTCCGTTGTATTACCAATCCAGCAAGAAGGGCTTATTTTTATATTTACGGCATTTCTCGTTATAAACATGAAGAATTCAGGCAGAGATTAAACCCACAACAGCAAATAGAATATTTAAGGCATGCTATGTCAACTTACCACACTCCAAAGAACTTATTCGCTTTTGTAGATGGACTAGCCCAACAGCAAAGGTAATATGAAATTAATATTTCATAAGTCCTTAATATTCCCAAACTCATAAAGCTTATCAGCAGCAGCAACAACATCAAAATTCCCTAGATTATTCTTCAAAAATGGGCTCAGAACTTCCTCTTTCAGGACATCAGTTCCTTCAACAACCAGATTAAAAGAAGGTTGCGCTATAACATTGTACTTTTTCCATTTTCCGATAAGGAATGCTTTGAACAGCTCAGCTCTGGGACCTTCCTTTATAGAAACAGCAGGATGCTCATGGCCGATAATTATGGTAGAAACGCATTTAAATAACTCTTTAGCGGGGATTTTATCTCCATGAATGACTAATATTTTGTTTTTATTATAATTATTTTTAAATGTATTTTTCCTCATTGTACTTTCCATTGGACCTATGATGAAATAATCCAAAACCCTGACATTCCTTTTCTTAGCTATAGGCCCCAAAATAGTGT
>CAZBGH010000249.1:0-1808 GCA_964491335.1 uncultured Methanosarcinales archaeon
TCTTGATTTTAACTCTATCACCATAAGGATCATAAGTATATTCTTCTAGAATATTTCCAGCACTATTGCTACCATTTCTTACCCTAATTAACTGATTAAGTTCATTATACTCTCTGTAGAAACCATCACCGGTTATTAAATTTCCACCGCCTCCAACTTGCTGTACAAGATTACCAGTAAGGTCATATTTATAATAATAAGTGCCTACATCTGGGTCTTCTAATTGTATTTTTCTGCCCAGAGAATCATGGCGGAATCTGTACTCGTTACCCAGAGTATCATTAATATAAAATACTGCCATGCAATGCCACCATATTGCATTCAACCTAAAAAATAAATTTTTAGTAGTCTTTTGTCATTGAGGTAGTTACCTAGTGGCTTTGCTGCATCCTAAGTTGACTCCTTGGAATGCTTTCAATTATTGTATATTTCAAAATTTGAAGATTTTTTTAAATTTATCAAATACGCTTGTCTTTCTTTTAATTACTTCCTTTTTTTCTAGCACCCTTATCTCTTTTTCAACGCTCTTAATTGAGTTATCAGAAATAAATGATATCCCTATAGCAATCCTCTCATCATGATTATATGGAGGTTTGCCAATTTCTAATCCTTCAGTTTTTCTATAGATTTGATAAATACTCTCATCTGATAATAAATATATTTTATCCAAAAGCCTTAACTGCTTTTTACTTAATGGTTTAGTCATTTTATTTCTTTTTACCTGTATTGATTTTTATTGATGGATGTTTTCATCTTCTCGACTTTGCTAGGTTTTTCTTTATATACTGTCTTTATTCTATTGTCCTTTGTTGGAACGAAAACTCTGCTTCTGGGGTCGTAATAGTTATATCGATAATCTCCTTTGTAATTACTTAAAAACCCTTGATAATTATTTATAGTATTTCCTACATTACTGGAGGTTATGGCTCTTTCTTGCATTCTAAAAGCTGCATGAGACGATCTTTCAAAAGTTCCTTTATTTGTTTGTATACTGTATCCTCTAACTTGTGCCCCATAAGTTAATCCAGCAGTTCCTGTACCAAATAAAAAGTCTCCTCCTATCTGTTGAGGATCTCCTAACCCTTCTAAAAGGTCCGCTCCAGAAAGTGCATTTTCTACCAGAACAGCAGTTTGACCTCCAGCAACATTAGATATTCCACCTGCGGTGGCTACAAGAGGCGCAGCCGTAATAGCACCACCTACCGCTTCAGTAGCTACAATAGAGGGTGTAGCTAATCCAAATGTGGCTCCTGCAACAAATCCTGCAGAAGCACCAACAAGTGAGGCTTGACCAATCTTTTGTATGTCCACTACTCCAGTATCTTTATATTGACTATAAGCTGAATATCCAGCACCAATAAAGAATCCTACTATTCCTCCGATACTTCCTGTAATGACGGGAACTGGGACCTGACCAGAATCATCTTTATAGCGATAAGGGTTGTTCAGACCATAGGAATAACAATTTAAACTCTGAGGGTTATATGCATTTGGTTTTATCTTATCGCACTGAATAAATTGTCCAGTATAAGGTTTATAGTCTCTAGCACCAAAATACATTTGTGCTGTTAATTTATCAAAGAATTGTCCAGTATACAATTTATCCTCAGCACTTCCCCCTTCCTCCACCAATCCATAAGGTTCAAAAAACGTCTGCTCTATAATAGCACCACTTTGATTTGTGATTAATGAGACGCTTCCCAGATGGTCATCATGGAAATAATGCTTACTTCCATCTGGATTAATTCTAGCAACTAAAGTAGAACCATCGTAGATGTATGTAAAGTCATAAGTGCCAGAACTATTAC
>CAZBGH010000250.1:0-1808 GCA_964491335.1 uncultured Methanosarcinales archaeon
TGCGTAGGCGCATGCTACTCCAGCAGGCCCAGAACCAACAACATATATCATAAAAGGCTCATAAAAAATTGTAATTAATAAAGATAGCGTTGATCCTAGTAAAATCTTGTAAAAATTTGGCAATATACGAAAATTTTAAATAAGCTGTAGAAATACACTTTCTCAGCAATACTTGTTATAACCTTATTTTGTTGATGATATAAGGGCTATAAATAGGAGGCTCAAAGCATATGAAAGCGTTTGTTACAGGTGGGGCAGGTTTTATAGGGAGTAATCTAGTTGACGCTCTTCTTGAAAGTGGATACAAAGTAACAGTTTATGATAATCTTAGTCTTGGTACAGAGGACAGAATAAAGCATCATCTTTATAATAAAGATTTTACGTTCATTAAGGCAGACTTACTAGATTTCAATAAACTTTTATCATCAATAAAGGATCATGATATAATCTTTCATCTTGCAGCTAATTCTGATATAAGCAATAATAGCAGAACAGATATAGATATTAAGCAAGGTACTTTAGCAACATACAATGTTCTTGAAGCTATGAGATTAAATAATGTTAAGAAAATAGTTTTTTCTTCTACATCAGCAGTTTATGGAGAACCTAAAATAATGCCAACTCCAGAAAACTATGGACCTTTGCAGCCTATCTCTTTATATGGATCAAGTAAATTGGCATGTGAAGGTTTACTAGCAGCCTTCTCCCATAACTTTGATTTTCAAATCTGGATATTCAGATTTGCAAATATTATAGGAAAAAGGGGCACTCACGGAGTTTTAGTGGATTTCATCAGGAAACTTAGGAACAATGCAAAAGAGCTTGAAATACTTGGAGATGGTAAACAGAAAAAATCTTATTTAGAGGTTAGGGAGTGTGTAGAAGGAATTTTCTTTGCCTTAGAGAAATCAAGAGAACAGCTTAATGTCTTTAATTTAGGATGTAATTCTAGCACCCAAGTTGACACCATCGCAAATATCGTAGTAGAAGAGATGGGGTTAAAGGATGTTAAATTTAGGTATACTGGCGGAGCAAGAGGGTGGAAGGGGGATGTTCCACTAATGTCACTTGACGTTTCAAAGATAAATAAATTAGGGTGGCAAGCAAAATTAAGGTCTGATGAGGCTGTTAGAGTAGCTGTGAAATATTTACTTATTGGCTATTGAATATAAAAGCAGTTACTGTAAAAACAAAGATTGATTGTTTATCTCTAGAGGGGAAGATGTACTTAAGCAAAGATTGTTTATATTTTTTAGGAGATAGGCCATGTATCTGGCACAAGAAGGAAGGCTCAAAATGCAAGTGTGAGCATTATGTAAAGAGAGGTAAGAGGATCTTAATTGTTAAATTAGGGGCCATGGGAGATGTGCTCAGAACAACGCCTTTAATTAGAAAACTAAAAGAAGTTCATCCAAATTGTGAAATTACTTGGGTAACATATTTTCCAGAGATAATTAAAGGTGTTGTAGAGGTTCCACTTGAGCTTAATGCAGGGAACCTTGCTTATTTACAGGCAGATAAATTTGATATAATATACAACATGGATAAAGATAAAGAAGCATGCGCATTAGCTAATATAGTAAAATCTGATAATAGATATGGATTTGAGCTGGTAAAAGGAAAATGCAGCCCTATTAATAAGAATGCTGAGCATAAATTTTTTGCAGGGATTGATGATGATTACAATAGAGAAAATACTAAAAGTTATTATGAGGAAATATTTGAGATATGTGGATTTAAGTACGAGATGCAGCGCTACTTCCTCCAGAAGCAGCCTACAAAACTAAAGTTTCCAAAATTTAAAAAAA
>CAZBGH010000251.1:0-1805 GCA_964491335.1 uncultured Methanosarcinales archaeon
TGTCTAAAGAAGGATTATTTTGCATTTATCAAAAGATAATTTGCTTATTTATAAATTTTACTAAAAATCGGGAGTTTTCGATAGGACTACAAGTCTTTAAAGCTATTTTACAAGAAGCACTTAATTGCTTAGGTTATGGTAGTATTTAATATTTTCGTTAGTGGAGTAAATAGTTTAGATTATCGTTCAAAAATAAAAATAAAAATCATTCCGGCATTCTCCGATAATCAATTTATTCAATGAGACATAATAAAAAGAATATAAAAATCATAATTCTGCGGTTCTTTTTCTCACAGAAAACTTAGTGGAAAAAGAACAAATGTGGGTTCTCATATTGTTACAGCTTTCTGTCTTTATCGAGCATTAAAGGTCGCTTTAAATAGTTTTGTGTCATGAAATTTTTTGGGCTACATATTTAGACACCATAAATCTTACAGACGCTGTAGTTTTTGTCTAACTTGTCTAATCTAGTATATTAAAATAGAAAGTTTTATATTTAAACTCTTATCTTAGTATATAATTCAATTTTGGGGTGTGAAAATGAATAAAACTCTTAAAAATGCTGCTATTGTAGGAGTAATAGCCGCTTTGTTACTGATTCCACAATCTATTCTGGAATTTTTAAGAGGTGCGAATAAACTTACTGACAATCTACTTCCAGTTTATATTATAGTAACAATCATAGGTGTTTTAACTTACATCTATTTTATATGGGGATTTAAAATTATTGGAGATAAAACTAAGAATAGATTATTGATTGTATCGTCCTACTTGTTGATTATTGCTACAATAGCCTTTTATATTGTGAGTTTTATACTTCAAGGTGGCTCTGCTTTAACGCAAGCTTTGTTCGGAGTAGGAATAATTGTATTATTGGGTGCTGTAAGTATACCATTTGGAATGGGCTTACTTAAGTTAAAAAAACAATTTGGAGCAATAGCTACTGCAGCTGGAGTTCTTAATATTATAACAGGAGTATCTTTAGTAACTGTAATATTGGCTTTTATAGGGCTGCTTGTGATAATTCCACTGATAGTATTGGAAATTGTACTCATGTTCAAGGCAGCCGCGAAGCTGTAATTCTTAGCTAAATTTGGGGGATAATGGAATCGAGAAAAACCAATTACGTTGGGTTTGGAATTAGGTTTATTGCTGCTGCTATCGATTCAATTATATTCTTTTTAGCTTTTTGGATTATAGGGAGATTCTTCATTTATTTACCACTTTCATTGATAAAAATTACACTGATAAGTATCGCTATAAATATGATAGCAGAAGCAATTTACGAAATATTCCTAACCTCAAAATACGGCGGAACAGTTGGAAAAATTTTGATGAAATGCAAGGTTGTTAATTCCAAAGGCAATAATATCTCTATTTCTAACTCGATTATTAGATATTTTTCAAAATGGCTTTCCGCATTAGCATTGTGGATAGGTTGCCACTATAAGATTTCTCGTATATTAAGCTGGAAAAGATTTTTTATTTTCTTTTCCAACTTTATTTTTTATGTTCTCTTAAAATATAAATATCACCTCATATTTATAAACTTTTGGTGAGTGAGTCATTGACGACACGCCACTATCAGGGTACAAGGCCTCGTTAATGAGGTTAGCCCATTTCGGTAAGTCATTAGTTGCCCATTCCTCAAAGGGCATCTTTGCTTGCAAAGTACCCATGCAACCCAAAGGGCAACTGACTCACCACCCTTTGTTTACAAAAGGATCATTCCTTAAGCTTAAAGTAAACTAAAGCCCATATTCTGCTTTGGGCTGCATTTAATCCCTGCAGGAAAGAATGCCTTA
>CAZBGH010000252.1:0-1805 GCA_964491335.1 uncultured Methanosarcinales archaeon
TTATCTCTTTAACTTTGAGCTTAGTATGCAAGTTCACGATGTGCTTAAGATTCCAGCTAACTAAAACTTCCATTCCTGATATACTTGCAACAGCTATGTGTTGTGCATCTGGTGCAACTTTAGCTGGAATCACCCCCTGTTTTATATAGTGTTCGGCAAGAATCAAAGCATCTTCATTTAGATGCAAAGTTCTTAGGTTATATAGTTTTATCACACGAACCATCTTTCTTTGTATTACTCTACTTCCTTTTTCCGCTTCAGCAAGTGTGACATCAGATGTAAAAAGTTCGTGAGATCTTTTCGTAACAGAATTAAAAAATTTTCTTGTTACGCGCTTTAAAACTTCGTCACCAAATTCATACGCACTTATTACTGATGTTTCAATGTAAATTCTCAATTCATTAAGAATTGGCTTTGGAGTATTTAAAGATCAAATAATAAATCTTTCTTAAGAGAATAGGCTAAAATTGGGATGCTATAATTCACATATAATAAAGCGATAAGAACGGAGCTCTATTTTACTCGAATTAACGACGTGTCAAAATTAGGTTATCGCCTCTTGAACTCTCTTTTTATTATCTCCCAGCCCTTCGCTATAATTTCTTCATAGACATTCGAAAGCTTGGGTATACTTTCGCCTTGAGTTGCAGCCTCCTTTACCTTTTCCCGATAATAATAATCAATCTCTTGAGCTATCTTGCTGTCTATCGTAATGGAAGCCCTATATTTAGGCACGAATACGCATGTACGCATGATAATATATTAATCTATATGTCATAAACAATTACTTATCTACCATAAATGATATAAAGTAGACTATCTATTGTATACCGATAAATGGAGCGCGGGAAGAAGACAATAAAGATAAGGTACGGCGAAAAAACCTTCCTTCTAGATGAAGACAGCACCATCCAAGACTTTCTCAAATCTCAGCAACTTGATCAGCTAAAGATGATTGTATTGAAAAAAGTGGATGACTGTTTGGTAATCAATGTTTGAGTCAAGAAGTATTTCTAAAAGGCTTATATCTTGATCAAACAGATTCCGTGTTGCATCATTTACTGATGCCAAGCCGGGGTCGGATAGCTTGGAATTCCGTCAGCCTCGAGATCATACAATAGGGAAGATAGCTGATGTCCCTTTGGGATACGTGGGTTCAAATCCCACCCCCGGCGCTTTAGTTAATAAACTTGTGATTATTCTTCTCTAATGCTTGAGAAGAGATAAACCGTTTCGATATACCCGTACTGCTCGTGATCAGATTGCCTCCTACAGCATTGAACCTAATGTTATAGAGAACAGGATCGGTTCTGAAGAATGGCTTAGAGTAGGTAGGAAAGATATGTTTGAAGTGAGATTCTTGCATAGGAGAGCTTTGTTTACTGCGAGACTCATTGATTATAAAGAATATATTCTTATAGTGTCAATACATAAAACCACAAGTAGAGTTGCCATCAGGAAAGCAAAAAGCAAGTAGTCGATGTTTTTCATGCGGTGGCGTCATGGAAGATGCTAGTGATACATATTATGATACCGAAAATGGAGTTATCGTAATGCATGAAGTTCTCAAGTGCAGAAATTGTGGCGAAATAATGTTAACTAGTGACCAGATGAAGAAATTTGTAACAAAACTCAAAAAATTAGGTATATGGAAAAGAGGAATGAAGATAAAAGCGCGTGCTTAAATTAGGCAATGTTCTAATCCCACCCCCGGCGCTAGTTCATGACAAGATGGAATTAATTCATTACCTATTTCTAATGAATTACAACCATTGGGTCTTGATTTCCTTGATAGTTTTAAAATG
>CAZBGH010000253.1:0-1781 GCA_964491335.1 uncultured Methanosarcinales archaeon
TTATTGCAACAACAAAATATTTATACCCATCAAATCTTTTTTATTTAATAAATGGAAAAATTAAGAACTGAAAGATACAAGCAGAAAATGAATTTTATAATAGACAAGCTTAAAAGTATCCCTGAGTCTATCAAAACAGAAGTGGAGATTAATGCAATGCTTTATTGTGTTCAAGTTGCTATTGATGCTATGATGGACATTGCTGCTATGTTGATTAAGGATATAGGCAATAATGTAAGCGATGACTATCATAATATTACTACCTTGGAAAAAGAAAAGATAATTTCTAGTTCTCTTTCTGATAAATTAAAGCGCTTTAATGGTTTGAGAAATGCAATTGTTCATAAATATAATACTTTTGAAGAGGAATCTGTATTGGACAATTTAGATGAGATCAAAGAGTCTATTGAAAATTTCTTAGAAATAGTAGAGGAAAAGATAAATGATATCAGTCGAAAAGATAAAGAATGATCTTAAAGCATGCAAGAAATATGAAATAGTTATTTTTGGAAGTTTTGTAAAAGCAGGTTATACAAAAAGGTCAGATATAGATATTGCTGTAATATCAAGGATTACAAACAAAGAAAAAAATAAGAAAATTTGGTACAATCTTCTAGATAAAGTTCCTTCTGGATATGACTTAAAGGTATTTGAGCTATTGCCTCTGCCAATGCAAATAGGCATTGCAGATAGCCACAAGGTAATTTTTGGTGATTCTTTAGAGATAAGCGAGTATTTCTACCATTTCAGGAAACTTTGGAAAGATGTGGAGAAAAGATATAAGGAAAACCAGTTTGCTAACTTAAGAGAGAAAAAAGAGGCTTTACAGAGAGCAAAAACTTAAAAATCAAATTTCATTTAAGATTATCATAGTTTGTGTTTTTTCTATGCCATCAATATTTCTTAATTTCTTTGTAACAAAATCATCTAATTCGTCAATATCTTTAACTCTCACTTTTATTATTATGTCTGTTCCACCTGTCACCATAGCTGCCTCTTCCACAAAATCATACTGTTTTATTTTTTTTACTAATTCATGTTGTGACATTTTAATCTCTTTTAGCAATTTATAATCTACAACAATATGGATGTAAGCTGCGATATTCTTTCCTATTTTTTTATTATCTAGGTCTAGAGTGTATCTTTTTATTATCCCTTCCTTCTCTAATTTTTTAATCCTATTATGGATTGTTGTAATAGGGATTAAGAGCTTTTTAGATATCTGCTGGGTAGTCAATTTACTATTTTCCTTCAATAACTTCAATATCTTGTCATCTTTTTCATCCATATTGGAATATAATTCCATTTTTATATATAAATTTTGCTAATTTTTATAGGAATTTCCATATTTCAAGGATAATATTCTTAAAGAGGATACCACTACTCAAAAATGAATATGTCCAAGCCTAAAGTATTGATAATTAAAACAGGTGGCACAATAGCACAAAAGCCTGGTGCTGAGGGATATTTGGAGCCAACAACTGAGGAGTATATTCATTTAATTAGTGTCCTTGACACTTTGGCAGATATTACAGTAATGGACCTTGGAGAGCATAGACAGTACTAATATGGAGACCAACTTTAAAAGTGAAGAAGCTAAATCAAAAGATAGGGCTGATATTGCTAGAGTAATTTTTAATAACACATTTAAATATGATGGATTTGTTGTGATACATGGCACTGACACTATGAGTGAAACTGCTGCTGCACTAACATATATGACATCCAATTTTAAGAAACCAATTGTTTTAACTGGCTCTCAAAGATCAATATGGGTTCCA
>CAZBGH010000254.1:0-1767 GCA_964491335.1 uncultured Methanosarcinales archaeon
CCCCTGAGAGAAATACCTTTTTAAATAGTTAGATCTTTTTTCTCTTTTATGGATATATTATCTAAACTGAAATTCCTGGAGAACAGCCATGAATTCAAAGAGTGGAATAAAACATATAAATCACACTATCTAGTACATGCATTTAAGCTATTTGATGAGGCAAATAAAAATATTTGGCAGATAGGTTATTATGATAGGAGTTCAGATACTATTACAACCTTTGTTCTTGAAAATGGAAAAGAGATAAAAATTATTCCAAACCTGGAGATATTTAAGCAGGAAAAGGATGTTATTAAAAAGCTAGAGGTTTCTAAAATAAAGATTAATGTACAAGAGGCTTTGAATATTAGTGAGGCATTACTTAAGAAAGAGTATTCTGCAGAGGCTCCAATTAAGACAATGCTAGTGTTACAGACAATAGGTGCTCAAGTGTATAATATTAGTTATATAACACAGAGTATGAGTATAATAAATATAAGGATTTCATCTGAGAATGGTGATGTATTAGAGCATAAAAAGATAACACTAGCAGAATTAAAGGCTGGATAAAAATTATATCAAGACACTTAATAAAGCAAACTAGTCACCTTGTGTATGCGATTAATCCATTAAGAGGTAAATAATAATATAATTTGCACTACGCCTTTCTCAGAGGCTGTACGATTAGTCCGCTAAATAGAAACTTTAAATAAAATAATTCGCATAGTGGTCGCTCAGCTGAAGCTGAGCTCCATGAGTGCCAAAAGTCCGCTTATCGCCTATTGTTAAAAGTAAGTAGCGGACAGGTAGACAAAATGCACATAATAAAAACTACTTTCAGAACATCAAATGCTTACATATGGGAGATATAAATTTTAAAATGCTTAAACCAAAGACTCTTAATATAGGTTTTCTAGAGACTCACACGAAACTTGAAAATAGGCATTTAACTAAGATACTTAGAGTATCAAAAAATATCAAATTAAATAGTTATACAAGTGATAATATTGCAGAAAATGCAGAAAAGATAGACCTCTTTTTATCTTTTCGGTTTCCAGATGATTTTCTTAAAAATGCAAGAAATTTGAAATGGATGCATGCTTTAAGCGCAGGTGTTAATACTGTTATTCCAAAAATAAAGAATACAGGCATACTGCTAACAAACTCCTCTGGCGTTCATCCAATCAATATTGCAGAGCATGTCTTTGGTATGCTTCTAATGCATGCTAGAAAACTGAATCAAGCTTTATTATTTCAGAAAAAGAGAGAATGGAAACATTTCAAAAATGAAGAGATGCATGAGTTATATGGAAAAACTATGATTATTATTGGTTATGGTGCTATAGGAGAAAGAATAGGTAAGATTGGTAAGTCTTTTGGGCTCAATATAATTGGCGTTAAAAGAACTATTACAAGAAATAAGGCAAAGGCTAGGTATGCAGATAGAATTATTTCCAGTAAAGAATTAAGTGAGTATCTTCCATTAGCTGATTATGTTGTTATTGCTCTTCCATCTACACCAAGTACTATAAAATTCTTTGATAAAGAATATCTTTCAATAATGAAAGAAAACTCAGTTCTGGTTAATATTGGAAGGGGTGATGTGATTAATGAGGTAGAGCTTATAAAAGCTCTAAAACTAAAGAAAATATTTGCTATGCTAGATGTATTTGAGCATGAGCCTCTGCCAAAGGGGAGTGAACTCTGGAGCTTAGATAATGTGTTCATAACAGCTCACTACTCTGGTGCAACCCCAAAATATATGGACAGAGCTATTGAAATATTCTG
>CAZBGH010000255.1:0-1759 GCA_964491335.1 uncultured Methanosarcinales archaeon
GCTTTTTTCGGTTTTGAGAATTATAGATGAGCTACTGTCGGGGCTTTATAGTTACCCGCTACCTCAATTTACTTAATTACTATTCTAAAATAGTAAATATGGAAATGTTTAAATAAGGCTATCGCTTAATTAATTTCCAAAAAATAATTAAAGATTGAAATATTTAATTCCAAAGTATGCAATTTGGTTTTGGTAAGCTAAGACGGTAATCAGTGTCGTCCTAAAAAATCTCTTAAAGTCTTCTGTCTTAGCTTATCTTTGTATTCAGTGAGCAACTTTAGTTGCCCTAGTATAAAAGTAAAAGTTACTATATGTTCAACGGTACTTTTCAAAATAGTTTTATCCTTTTTCACTTTATTAGCAATTCTGCTAATGAGTGTGTACATCTTTGAATGGCCATTAAGCCTTTCTGAGCTTGTTCTTTGCTTGTAGATGAAGTAGATGTAATCAGGAAAATGTAATAAAGGATTGAACATAAATCTCCAGTCGTCTTCAGGCAATTCTTCTATAGTCTCGTAAGAAGAGCCTCGTTTGTTGTAAGCAATTATTGGGAGCTTGCCTTGTTCTTCTAGGACAAGTCTGTATATTTCTTGACAATCAAATATGCCATCCATAAAGAAATAATGATTTTCTTTGCTGTCATCTATTCGTCGATAACTTAGCATATCTTTGCATATGGTTATTTGCCCTTCTCTTGCATAGCCTACTTCAAAACTTCTTGTTATCTGATGATTTACAGAGCATGCAATCATAAGCCAGAAGCCATGAAATTTTTTATTATCACTCTTAGCACCAAAATGATATCTATGAGGTGTTTGGTTATGCTTGATTGAAACTGGAACGTCAGTTCCATCATTGCTTAAGTTATCTTGTTTGAAAGCTCCTAATCTTTCAAGTAAGTCATCAAAGTAATCAAAGACTTTTCTTATTTTATGCCTGTAATTATTCTTGAAATCAGTTAGCACATCATGGCTTGGTGCCTTAGGCATTCCACAGAACGCCACATAATCTCTATTTTGTGCTATTCTTCTTGCTAGCTCCGTGTCGTCTTCTATTTCTAGTTGTGCTCCAAGCACAAATGCTCGGTAACACATTACTGGGGTAAAAATTGGTTTCGTGCCTCTTCCATCCTTTTTTCTGGCAAGAATTTGAGCAATTGGAACCCAGTCCAATTTCTCAACTAGCTCTTTTAAATCATAGAAAGATACGTCTTTTAGCTTAATTTTAATCACCTCCTTTACAGAATTTATCGTCGATAAATGAGGTGCGCTAGTATATATATTTTGCTATTTTGTCGTCTAAAGAATTATTTTTTCTCGTCTATAATTATTTAGCGATTGCCTCTTATAAATAGGCGGGATTAGTTTAAATGTTATCAAATGGCAGCCTATGCAGGAAAATTATATACTTTGGAAGCAATCGCTTTAACACCTCAAGAATTGAGAGGAAGTAGGCTACCTAACAGTCAACTTTTCTTGTTTGATGTAGATTTTACAAGAGGACAAGGGCAATATCTTTATCATGCTAGATATATTCGACAAGTACCAGCCGATGGTAGTGGTTCCTTACCTCTTCTAACATTGAAAATGAAAAAAGATTTTGATTGCAGTTATCTTGGTTGTCCAAGGCGAACATCAGATGTCCGTAATAGAAAAGAGGTTAAACCTTCTATTGATGATTTTATGGAAGTGGCAGAAAGAGTGACTAGAGGAAAAAGCCCTAAGAATATTAATCCACTAATAAAATATGACGGTATTGA
>CAZBGH010000256.1:0-1752 GCA_964491335.1 uncultured Methanosarcinales archaeon
CTCCTACTTCTGTACATCTTTGAATATAATTCTGTTGGAATTCTCCATGAACATTAACTTTTTGTACCATCTACAATGTAGTATAGGTAATTCCTTTTTAAATCTTTCTATTTTAACTACAATAAAGTGGTTATTTTACTGCCGTGGTAAGTGGTTGATAAGAAGAAGCACAAGTATTATTTCTGTAAGATCTACCATTTCTGTAATGTCTACCTATACTCAGATTACTTTTCTCAGATTACTTTTACATTAAAAATAAAGATTTTAGTAGAGCATATGAAACATTACAAAAGTGTATTAATTATTTTAGAAAGAAATAAAATATTTTTCTAATTACAACTAACTATCTGTATCCTCAGGTTTGGGTACTGCTCTAAGCAACTTTCTTTCAGATTTTCCATAAATTGTGGGCTCACAGAGTTAAAATTCTTAAGATTTTGATCTAATGTTGGAACCTTTGGATTAAATTGCTCAAGTTTCCATGTGCTATTAAAATGTCTGATAATTCTCGCCATCTTAAGTATCTCCTCTTTTTTGTACAATAGACTAGGTATAATAGTAGTCTTAAATTGTAACTGAATCTTATCATTATTATTCTTTAAGATAGCCAAAGTCCTTCTTAGATTCATAAGAATTTCTTCTGTATCAACAAAAAATGTCTTTGAGTTTGTGATCTTTTCAAAGATAACTGGCTCTAGAGGAGCCTTAAAATCCAGACTAACAAAATTTATGAGTCCTTGCCTGATAAGTTGCCTCAACACAATTGGCTTTGATCCATTTGTTTCTATGCCTGTTTTTAATGAAAGCATTTTTGAATATCTGGCTAACTCCAGCAGCGCATCTCGTTGAAGGCTTGGCTCCCCTCCAGCGAACAGGACTGAATTAGAGATATGCGAATTAGCTTTAATGACCTCCTTTACATCTTTAATATCAATAAGAAATTCTTCCTTAAAATCAATAATAGTTGGTTTAATACATGACGGGCATTTGAAATCACACCCTGAAAAAAATATTACTACAGAAGTATTCCTAGGCCATAATGTTTCAGAGTTCAACAAAACACCTGCAATATACCCCTGCATCTTACCACCGTTCTTACTCCTAACTTATTTCCTCTTTAATCTCATCTTTTATTCCTTCTTTTATTTCTTGCTGTTCATTAATAATGTACCCATCAAGCGTTGTATTCATCTTAACTGTCCTGTAGCTTATTGGTTTACTTTCATTCCTCTTGTTTTTGTTAACCAACTTCAACACCTCTTTAAATGATTTTTATTCGTTTTTATAGTATTTTTAACTATATTAATTTCCTTTGCAACTTTTATATATTTTGTCTATCTTGTCCGCTAAAGAATTTATTTTGTTTATTGTTATACTTTGCAACTATTTACTTTACCTCGTATACTTGTCCGCTACATATTTATTTTTTATATTGCTATATTTTGCAAAGCACTAAAAAATCCATTGGATTTTTGGTGCCCAAAAAACCTTTGGTTTTTTAGGGTTTGTTTAACTTGTATGCTTGTCTGTCCGCCACATATAGCTGGAATTCAATAATAGGCGGACATGGGAGACACAAAGTCACTCGATTGCGAATTATAATAGTAAATATAACAGTGAAAATAAATTTTGAAGTTTTTTAATTGAAATTATATCTTTTATTTATCTAGTGGACTTTTTATTTTGATTTACTAAGGTCTATTGGATTATCCTGTAAGTACTCTAAGCCATTCTTTAAAGCAATTTCTGCTT
>CAZBGH010000257.1:0-1744 GCA_964491335.1 uncultured Methanosarcinales archaeon
TAATTTTGGTCGAAAAATACAAACAGGCTCCCATTTTCGATGACATATATAAATTAACCCCTAAAATTGCTTTAACTATAGGGCTGGGTCAGGTATACTCAACTAAATTGAAGAGTTGACAAAGTGGTCAACTTTGAGCTTTTGAAAGTTATCATTTATTAAGCTCTGCAATGATTGTTTATACTTAGGAATTTTGTCAAAAAATGCATCAATAGCTTCGGAAAATTTGGTAAAATTCTCATACCATTTATTGTTAGTTACTATTTTATGCATGAACTTCCATAATCGCTCAATAGGGTTAAGATTAGGGCTATAAGTTGGCAAAAAGATTAATTCTATTCTTGATGTCTGCAGGTATTCTTTGACTAATTTACCTTTATGATATCCTGCATTATCACATATTATATAAATCTTTGTTTTATTTGGATTTTTAGCCTCAACTTCCCTTAAAAATTCTACTATCGATTCACCATTTATTTTATTCCTTTCTAGCTTAATGACATTCATCCCTTTAAGCTCAATAACTCCAATTATGTGCTTTCTTTTCCAACCACTAAATGTAGGTAAGGTTTTTACCTGGTTCTTTTTGATCCATCCACATCTTGCTCTAGTTTGATATTGTGGGTGCACAGAATCCATAAAATATACTGCTTCTTTCTCTGTTATTGATCTCTTTAGTAAATCATACTGATATCTAAATTCTTCTTGTTTTTGTAAATCTATTTTCCCAGGTACTAGCTTGGGTTTCTTGTATATAAATCCCAACCTCTGCATTACATTCCTCATACCATTGCATGTGTAAGATACCCCATATTGCTTCTCTACGTAGCCAACTATATCTTTAAGATAAATATAGTTATTTATTTCAAGGTGTTTCTCTAATGCTTCTAATTGATGAGAAGTTAACTTACTCTCACTCCCACCATTCTCTGGCTTAAGTTTCTGATCTGAGTAATAATCATTTATGTGCTGCCTAATAGCTTCGTGACTTAATAAAAGTGCTTCCGCTATTTCTTGGTATGTCCAACCCTTGTCATGCAACAACACAGCTTTGATGCGATCTCTAACCCTGCCATCACGCTCCTTCTTGTGATGCTCTCTTAGCGCTAATTTCGTCCCCTCGCTCAATTTGTAATTCATAGCCCTATCCTATCCCAATAACATAACACTTCTATCATATTAAATATTATCTTGCAACTCTTGAATCATGCGTGGTATACTTAATACTAGCACTGACCCTAAAATACAAAATAAAGATGGCTGGACTGCTCTTCATTATGCTGTAGCTGATAGTGTAGATACAGAGATATTGGGATTGTTAATCAGCGCTGGTGCTAAACCGAATATACAAATAAGTGACGGCAAGACTGCGCTTCATTATGCTATAGAGAAGGGTGATATAGCACTAGTAAAATTACTAATTGATAGCGGCGCTGATGCAAATATAAAGGACGCTGAGAGCAAAATTTCACTTCATTATGCTGTAGAGAATGGTGATATAAAGCTAATAGAATTACTATTTAGTGCACATCCTGACCCTAATACGCAAGATAAATATGGCAGTACTGCTCTTCATTATGCTGCACAGAAGGGGCATATAGAGATAGTGAGATTATTAATGAAGCGAGGTGTTGACCTAGAGACAAAAGACGATGATGGTGAGACTGCTCTTCATTATGCTGCACAGAAGGGGCATATAGAGATAGTGAAATTACTAATTGAGCAAAATGCTGACCCTAAAATA
>CAZBGH010000258.1:0-1743 GCA_964491335.1 uncultured Methanosarcinales archaeon
TATCGGCTCAATGACTTTTTTCTTTATTTCTTCCTTTAACTCCCCTTCGCTTATCTTTTCCAAATGCTGCTGCGCAATGACCACAGTACTTATTCTTTTAGGAACATCATCATGGTATTCAACACTAACCTGTGATTTTCCATCAGGTCCTAAGTCAGAGATAAGACCTTTTTTCCTTACTTCTGCAAGCCTTCTTGTCAACTTGTGGGCAAGCATAATTGGCAGTGGCATTAATTCAGGCGTTTCATTGCATGCAAATCCATACATCATCCCCTGGTCGCCGGCGCCTTGCTCTTTGCCATCTGCCTCATCAACGCCTTGCGCAATATTTGGGCTTTGGCCATGAATACTCACTAAAACACCAGCATCTTCACAATCAATACCATATTGGGGGTTTGTGTAGCCAATTTCTTTTAATGTTCTCCTCGCAATGCCTTGTATATCTGCATAGCCTCTTGATGTTACTTCTCCTGCAACAACAACTAATCCTGTTGTTGTTAAACATTCAACAGCTACTCTGGAATATGGATCTTGGGCGTATAAGGAATCTAACACCGCATCCGCAATTTGGTCTGCTATTTTATCGGGGTGCCCTTCTGTAACACTTTCTGAAGTTACGTAAGTTATTCTTGTCATTTTAAACCTCCATTACATTATTTTTTCTTTATTTTTAAAAATCTTTGTGAAAGAAATATTCTGATGGGAATAATTTTAAATATAAGTCAATTATACATATGAGCTATGACGTACGAACTAGAAGAGGTCAAAAAAGTAAGAAAGAAGTTAGGGATGACTCAGAGCCAACTGGCTAACCGTGCTGGAGTCTCACAATCGCTTATTGCTAAAATAGAATCTGGAAGAATTGATCCAACCTACACAAAAACAAAGAAAATATTTACTGCTTTAAGCGAGCTTGAGAAAAAGGAAGAGATTAAGGCAGAGCAGTTAATGACAAGCAAGATAATAAGCATAAACTCAACTGCCTCAATAAAAGAAGCCATTGGAAAGATGAAGAAATTTCAGATCTCACAACTGCCTGTAATAGATAACGGAACATTAATTGGCTTAATTTCAGAATCAACAATTCTTGATGCATTGCTTAACTCAAAAGGCAAAGAAGTTAAGGATGTGATGCAGGAAACTCCCCCGATAGTGTCAAAAATCACTTCCATACAAGTAATCTCAAATCTTCTTAAGCACTATCCTATTGTTATGGTATCTGAGGGGGGTAAGTTAGTTGGGTTGATAACCAAAAGTGATTTGCTGGGGAAGCTGTATAAGGGGTGATGGATAGTAGTGGGGGTGAGAAAACTTATTTACATATTTTATTATATTTGTGTCAAGAATTACTTTCATCTTCTAGCTCTCTTAATGGCACTTTCAACATCAGCTTTAGTTATACCTTTCTCTTTAGCAAATTGCTGTGTTTTTTTAATTAATTTATCAAAGTTTTTGAAGGAAGGCATTGTTACTTTTTTTAATATAACAGTATCATCTTCTCCTACAACAATAAATTTCTCTCCTTCCTTTAATCCGAGATGTTCCCTAATATCTAAAGGTATAACTACCTGTCCTCTTGAACTCATGCTTGTTATTTCTAGTTTTTCCATTTTGTTTGCCTCCTTGATAAGAATATCTTATTAGTAAGATTAGCTTATATATAAAGGTTGTGGTTAAATAAATACGAAACAAGTGGTGAAAAAACCGTTTTAAAAAATTTTATATAGTTAAGACTTCTTTTTG
>CAZBGH010000259.1:0-1717 GCA_964491335.1 uncultured Methanosarcinales archaeon
TTTTTTGTAGGCAAAGGAGGAGTTGGTAAGACTACATTAGCTGCTGCATCAGCAGTTAGTTTAGCTGAATTGGTTGAAAATCAAATGAGAATTTTGGTAGCTAGCACTGACCCTGCCCACTCGCTTACAGATATTTTCGGTTTGCGTTATTCAACTGGTAAAACAATAAGAGTCTACAAAGATCTAAACATGGATATTGTGCAAATAACACCAAAATCCGCAGGCGAATATACTGGTATTCATAGCATATTAAAACTTTTTAAGTTCATGAATGATCGTGGGATGCCAATAGATTTAGACTCCATATCTTGCATGATTTCTCTTGCTTATTATTCAACAAATCTTGAGAATCATGGCTATGGAAAACTAATTATAGATTCAGAACCTACAGCAGGCTTATTTAGACTGTTAGCTTTGCCAGAAACAATTGACACTAATATAGAAAGATTTGTAAAACACCCATATTTATCATATGCATTTGAATTGCTTAACTCTAGTCTTGGCCAGTTTACAAGGCACGATTTTATGGAGGATTCACAGTCAATAGCAGAATTATTAAAAGAGTTTAGAGCAATACTATCTGATCATAATCAAACTGGATTTATTGTTGTTACATCTCCAGAAAGAGCTGTTATATCTGAAACGAAAAGGATTATGGAAGAGCTTCAAAGATACGGGTTTTCTATTGAGGGTGTAATTTTTAATAAATTTATAGGTGAGGACTATGATATAAAAACAATAAGAGCTAATCAAAGTAGATTGATGCGAGAATTTCAGAGGTCTTCCAGTAGAGTCCCTACTACCCTTGTTCAATATCAAGGAAACAATTTAGAAAGGCAACAGCTTTATACCATAGGGAATAGATTATTAGAAAACCAGTAGTCTGAGACTCTGTAGAAAAAGTTAGTTTTACCATCAATTTTGTGAGCATTAATCTATCAACACTTTGCATTGACAAGGGGGAAGTCCCTTACGGGGAATGTCAATTCCACTTAAACATGTAAATGCGAGCCGATGGCAAAACCGAGCAGAGCGAGATTTTCTACAGAGCCGTAGTCTGAATAAAGTTTATAAAGACACTAACCATAGTTCTTTCTATGATACTTGACGAGTTTTCAGGGCATGAAATAAATGAGTTTATGAATGATCTCTTTTTACTGCTTAAGATGTGTGTAGAAGTTGATGAGATGTATTCTGAAGGAAATAATCTTTTTTACCATAATAAGTCTATTTTTGAAAGATACTGTACCCTTTTCACAATGAAATATACCTCTATTGCTCTTAAAGTATTCAGTAAAGGCTCTGGTAAGAGTCTTAAAATATTTTTTCCAGAAAAGGATGTGACCAAAATATTTAAGGAAGCGGCAAGCAAGATAGATGGTGCAATAGGCATTTCAAACTGCTGTGATCCTGAGGTTCCAATTAATGACAGAGAAAAATTTATTAGAGCACTTGCAACAATAAGAGATAAAATATATATCAATTATAATCCAGATTCCATTATTCTTGAGTACAAGAAGAGTGAAAATAAAGTAGAATTAGTTTATGACCCCTCAGCGATATTAAAAAACAAAGAAAACTCACCAGAATTCAAGCTATGTGGCTACTATGCTTTGAAAGGTGGATCTGATAGAAGCATTAATCTCCAAGAAGCTGCAAGAGGTTTTGTATTCCATACTCATCCAGATATGCATTCTGGTAGATTTAGCGGGTATTA
>CAZBGH010000260.1:0-1715 GCA_964491335.1 uncultured Methanosarcinales archaeon
AATATATTGCTGTAGCTCCAACAGAAGTTGTTGAAAGAGTTAAGAAAAATATGACATCAGAGGCAGAAGAAAGAATCCAAAGGCTTGAGAAGCTAAAGGAAACAGATGTTCTAGGAGAACTTAATACTTTGCATAAGCAAGGGATAGAGCTGATAGAGCCAAGTGACTTATCTGGCTCATTAAGGGGAAGGCATAACTTGTATAATCACCTAGAATTAATAATAAGAAACGCAGAAGAGTCTGTAGTGATAATGACAACCTCTCAAGGATTAATGAGAAAAGTAGAAGGACTAAAGCCAGTTTTTGAAAAACTTAAGAAGAGAGGTGTCAGGATTAGAGTTGTAGCTCCTATAACTAAGGAAACATCATTAGCTGTAAAGGATGTTTTAGGTGTTGCAGAGGTAAGGCATAGTGCAAATAAGGCACGATTCACCATTGTAGATGGAAAGGAACTGCTATTTATGGTTCTTGATGACAAAGACGTCCATCCTACATATGATGTTGGCATATGGGTAAATACCCCATTTTTTGCAAAAGCTCTGAATGACTTATTTGAAATGGCTTGGAAAACAATGAAGCCTGCAGAGGATATTCTTAAGATAAAATAAGATATATAGATTTTTAGAATATTTGTAATTTATTAAAATTTACCATCTAATAGTAAGTGACATAAGTTTTATTTTAATTGTTATGTCGCTTTGAGTTTAGTAACTGAATATTCATAAGTCATTACTTTTGTCAGTTACTATAGTATAGATACTGTTAAAGGAGATTTAGAGATGGTCTATGATCTTTATTTCTTGACTACACAGAGCGAAGCACTAGTAAATACAGCGTTTAGATTTAAAGGATTCGAAAGATCTCAGTCTCATACGCATGGATATGAGCTTAAAGGATCTCATAGACAACATGGGATAGAAGTAACTGCATTGAGTTACGGACACAATAACCCAGATCGTGATATTAGTCTTATTCTTGATATTGTGGCAAAAAGTGAAATGTTTCCTGAACCAATAACAAAGGTTGGCATTGATGAAGAAGTTCTTTTGAGGCACTTAGGAAGGGGTTTATCTAGGTTAAATAGCAAACTATTGATTGCATTGAGAGACACAAGTCCTTACGCAGTTTATGATACTTCTGATGGAATATTAAAACCAGATTTATTACATCAAATAGTAGCATACGAAACAGTTTTTGAGTATATTAGAGATAGAGTAATCGATCTAATTTTCTCAAAGATAGAAGAAATAATGGATAGAGGCATTTCTGGATAAATATTTTTTTCATTAAGTTGTTGCAAACTCCTACATAATTAAAGCAAAAAACAAAGTAATTAGGGTTATATATTGTTTGTTGTTGACTATTAGAAGCCACAACTATATCATGACTTATTTATATATTATTATCCTTTGCAACGCTCGGTTACCTTGTATCCATGTCCGCTAGTGCATGTTACATCACCGATTAGCGGACTTTTGTATAGCCTCGTAGTTCGAGGCTCGTATGCAAATTATTTTATTATATGTATTTTTATGGATAGGCGGACATGGTAGACACTATGCGAAAAGTTTGCAAGTAATTATTATTATCTATTAATGGGGACTACTGCATACACCTTATGACTCGTATGCAAATTGTCATATTAAAATTAAATACAAGCAAAGTTGTAACTTTTCCTGTACAAATATTTATAAATTATAGATAGTTTCATTAAT
>CAZBGH010000261.1:0-1708 GCA_964491335.1 uncultured Methanosarcinales archaeon
TCCCCCTTGTCAGCTAAAAGTTATGATCTAAGAGCCTCGCATATTGGCACTACCTTTAGGATTTCTACTGAGCTGATTTTATGCTAGTAGGTTTCAACTTTTAAGCCTTTAATTCGCGAGAAATGTTTTACATTTTTTGTAAGTATGGTGCAGTTGTTTGAAATGCATATTCCTGCTATTAAGCTATCGTTGAATCCTATAGTCAGTCATTCTCTTTCCAAGCTAGTCGAAATTTTAGCAGCATTATACGCGCTAGAATGGTCAAAAACCATACTGGTAATGGATTCAAAAAATTGTTCTGCTATTTCTAGTTCCGTCTTTGATATTTGTTTCTTTATGAAAATACCATATAAGACTTCAAAATAATTGACTTCAGTTGATGCTATTTCCTCACCCTTTAGCGACTAAAATTTCATAACTGCATTTTGCTTGCGTTTAAGCAAATCTACTATAAAATCGCTGTCTAGGCATATCATTTAAATTCCTCTAACCTTTCTTGCCACAGACTTCATAGAATTCTCACTCAATTTCTCTATATCCTTCTTCATGTTATCTATAACTTCATCAGGAACGTGTTCCCATGCACCGATAAATTTGCTGACCGCCTCCCAGCTGCCCTTTTTCTTGTGCGTCCTCAATATCACTTTAGAAAAACTCTAATCTTTTTTCTTCTCACTAGCCAAAACTTTATAAACCTCTTCTGTTATAGTTATTGTTTTAGTTGCCATAAACATAGGTGTATGTTTAAACATATATAAATTTTCTATTTTTTTTTTTTAGTTAATATTGAGTAAAGAGTACTGAATAGATATAGAGCATAACCAAATATTTATAAAAACCTCTATTTTAGCTTCTAATTATGAAGCTTGTTAGAGATAGAATTCCTGAGATTATTAAAAACAGTGGTGAAAATCCTATAGTAAGAGAAGCTAATGATTCTGAGTATTATGAGCTATTGACAAAAAAGTTAGTAGAGGAAGCAAAAGAGTTTTCATTTGACAAGAACACAGAGGAACTTGTAGATCTTCTAGAGGTTGTTTATGCTATTGCTAAAATTAATAATATAACTCGAGAAGAATTAGAAAATAGAAGGATGGCAAAGGCTGAGGAGAGAGGCTCTTTTAATAAGAAACTAGTCTGGATGGGTAACAAATAATGCGGATGATGTATAATGAAAGAATTTGATGAATTAGTTGCTGCATTAAGGAAGTCAAGAAGAGAATGCCCTTGGGCTAGAGAGGTAATTACTGAAAGGCATATCGAACAGCTAGAGAGTGAAGTTGCAGAGGTAAAAGAAGCTGTTAAAAGTGGACATAAAGAAGAACTGAGAGAGGAGTTAGGAGATGTTATTTGGGATGCATTGTTCATTGCAATCATTGAAGAAGAAAAGGGAAATTTTACTATTAAAGATATTTTTGAGAAGGCAACTGAAAAACTAAAAAGAAGGAAGCCATGGGTATTTGGCAATGAAACTGTAAAGACAGCTAAAGAGGCTGTTAGAAGATGGAATGAAATAAAACAGATAGAGAAAGAAGAGAAAATAAAGAATAATGTTAATAGCTAAAAAAGATAAAATATATTTGAAATTAATGATCTCTATTATAAAGCAATAAAATCATCAGGCTACTACATCTAGAAAGCGATGATAGATTTTTGCAATTGGAGATGGTAGATCTTGTTTAGTAGAGTGTAACGCTGGGCAGCCTGT
>CAZBGH010000262.1:0-1693 GCA_964491335.1 uncultured Methanosarcinales archaeon
ACTTTTACAATAAATTTATAAATAACATGCATTACAACACTATGATTGGTTTAAATGAGGCAAACTGTACAATATCCAAGTGAATATGAAGACGCAATTGAGTCTGCTTTAATACTAGTTAAGAGACTTCATGCTTCTGGAGTGCTACCTACTCGACTCTCAGATGAAGCTAGAGAAATTAATTTTCGGACCTTACTGGGTGAAGGTTCTACTACTTTTTCATCGTATGGTTATTCTGTTGCGATGGGCAAATTAGTAGGGGATAGTTACAGTACAATCAATACATTATTACAGTATGCACTAAAAAATCCAAGAGCAAGAGATATAGCAAGGGATAATTTTGCTGAATTAACAGATGGTGTAAATAGATTAGAAAAATTAATATTGGAAATCGATGCATGCTGATTGATAAAGCTGTAAAAATTTCTTACACCATGCAACCAATCAAATAATGACTCTCTATTTTATTTACCTTAACCCTAACAGTCCTTCCTAAAAGATTCTTAATTGTTTTAACTACAATTGGCTTGTAAGCATAGTTTCTGCCAACCCAACTTTCATCTTTTCCTTCCTCATCAACAATAATTTCTCCTTCCCAGTTAAGCCATCTTTTATTTAGCTCTAATGAGATTTGGTCTGCAACTTTAGTCATCTCTGTTGATCTTTTCTTACTTATATCCCCAGTAATTGGTTTCCATTTATTAGCCACAGTACCTTCTCTAGGCGCATATCGCGATATGTTAACTATGTCAAACTTTATCTCATGCATTAAATCAAGCGACTTCTTAAAATCCTCATCACTTTCCCAAGGGAAGCCTACAATCATGTCTGTTGCTAATGTTATTTCTGGAAATTCTCTCCTTATATTGGTTATTAAATCTTTATACTCTTTAATTGAATAATGCCTAAGCATTCTTTTAAGAACTTCATCTGATCCAGACTGTAAAGGAATATGAAGAAACTTGAAAACTTTCTCTGATTTGATTGCTTCTATGAACTCTTTTTGAACTTTGAAGAGATGCTGAGGACTCATCATGCCTATTCTTATTTTAAAATCTCCTTGTACTTTGGTTATACTTTCTATCAAATCTGGTAGCAATGTTGTCTTTGAGGTATCTAGTCCATATGCAGAATTATCCTGTGATGTAATCCATACCTCTTTACAGCCTTCCTTAATTCCTGTCTTTATGTCCTCAATAATTTTTTCCATAGGATAAGATAGAATATTCCCCTTTATTAGTTTTACAGAACAAAATGAGCACGCAGAGTTACATCCAGAAGCTATTGGAACTATATTTACAATCGGATTTAATCTTTTTTTTGGGAGATTAATCTTTAATTCATTATTCTTTTCAAGATGCTCTGAATACTCTCCAGATAAAGCTTTGCTTACTGCTAAAGATATCTGTTTTATGTTATGGGTACTCACTAAACTTATTGGTGAGAATTGCTTTATTTTAGGCACACTTGCAGAGGGTATACAGCCTGTGACAATCAATTTTTCAGCTCTATTTCTTAGCTTTCTGATTTCTTTTAGTGCATGATAGTCTCCCTTTACTGTACAAATGTTAATGATAGATATGTCTGAATTTTCTAGCTCTTTAAAGTTATCTGTTACTTGATGGCCTGCTTCATGCAGCAGACCTCTCATTATATCAGATTCTGAAATGTTAGCTGAGCATCCATGAGTTTG
>CAZBGH010000263.1:0-1683 GCA_964491335.1 uncultured Methanosarcinales archaeon
GAGCACAATATTTTGTGCGAAGCACGGATTTAAAAAGTTACTTCATAAAGCTAAAGTATTACACAAAACCTGCTGTGTTTCATAATTAGCACAACAAACAATATTTACCTTTATACCATTAGCAAATCTCAATTAACTTAACTGAACCAACAAGTTGTACACCCATAACTTCCTAAGAATTTCTCTTTTCATAGCGTAAAAACTTCTTGATACAACACTTTCACCAAATCTCCTCTTAAAACTGCTATAGAAAGATTCACCTTGCCATCTTTGTCCATATTCTTTCTCGTCCCTCCACGCCTCTTGAGAGCCAAGCTGATTACGCAACCTTACCTCTTTTCTTCTTAACGGACATCCTCTTTTAGAGGACGCATTCTTCCTAAGCTTAATTGCAGGCTCTATCCCTTTTTTCTCGAGCAGTTCAAAACATTTGTTCTTATCATAAGCACCGTCTGCCAAGTCTTTACAGACTTCTCCTTTCTTTAAAGTCTGATTTAACAAAGATGGAAACTGAGAAGCGTCACTCTTCTTTTCATTCGTTATCCTAACCCCTATAACCTCATGGTTTTGTATGTTAACGCTCACATGCAGCTTGATAAATCCCCTTCTTACATTCCATTTGTGCCTTATCCATTCACTATAAGGGCTTACCTTTATTCCAGAGCTGTCTTGTGCTATGATTATCGGCTTGTCCCATGCTGTATATGGCAATTCTTCCCATGGAAGTTCAGGAATCCTTCTCGATAAGGTTACGTAGTCTGGAACAGATGGGAACTTACATAGTTTTCTGAGAATGCGTAAGAATCCTTCAAGTTGCCTTAAATGCAAATGGAACAAAGAGCTTATTATGCCGCAGAACTGCATGAAATCGTCAGGGTAGAAGTAAGGCGCTCCAACTTTATTTTTGTTTTTCTTTAGTACTTTCTTAACCCAGTTCTTTAGTGTTTTCTCATCGAGCCACAGCTCGCCTTCTTTAACGTACTTCTCGTTTATTGCTTTCCAGTCCCTTTTCTTTTTTGTTTTTCCTCCCATGGTTTGTGCCTCCTTCTTCACAAACCACCCATTATTTAGTTACGTTATTGAGGAATTATATAAGAATTGTGCAACACAGCAGAACAACCGCAAGATTTAAATATTAGATAGATATTAACAATCTTAAATAGAAATTCTCACTGTTTTAGAAAAATGGATGATAAGGAATTGAAGACAGGTACAACAACTATAGGCATAGTCTGTAAAGAAGGCTTAGTATTAGCTGCTGACAAAAGGGCTACATCTGGCTACTTGATATCTTACAAAAAGTTTGACAAAATAATAACCATCACAGACAACATTGCTGTTACAGTTGCAGGCACTGTCTCGGATGTGCAATTATTGACAAAATTCCTAAAGGCGGAACTTAAATTAAAGGATATAAGGACAGGCAGGGAAACAAATGTGAGAGAGGCAGCAAATTTGTTGGCTAATTTTGTCTACAGCAATATAAGAAAGCTAAGCCTGATACCAGGAATATCGCATTTTATAATAGGCGGGAAAGATTCAGCTGGGTTCCATCTTTATGATTTAAGCCCTGACGGCTCTATTGTTGAGGTTGACGATTACATTTCTTCAGGCTCAGGCTCTGTAATGGCATTTGGTGTTTTGGAAACATTGTACAAGAAAGGTTTAAGCGTTGAGGAAGGG
>CAZBGH010000264.1:0-1678 GCA_964491335.1 uncultured Methanosarcinales archaeon
TATTATTTGTTGCTCATATGGTATATGCTAAATATCATTGCAAAGAACATAAAGTTCCATACATTGGAGAAAAAAGATTATTTGGAAGATTTTTTGAACTTTTAAAGCCGCAAGGTTTACTTATTATGGTTGCTTATAAATGGGCAGGTGAAGATGCTATATTTAATAATGCCCCAAAAGATAAATTAATTGTTCCTCCATTCTCTTATTATCAACCAGTTAAATCGCTCTCTGATTTTTTCATTGAACGCTATTCATTCGATGATAATAGTATCCTTACGATGCAAAAGAAGTAATAATTAAATTAGTTTTAACTAAACCCAAGAAATCTATTTCACTTCCTATCTTTTCCCTTCCCAATCTCTTCTAAAACTACACTACTTATTATGTCGTCTAATTCTTTGAATTAAACGAACATTTGTTTCCTTTGCATCAGCCACTTCCAAACGGGCATTATAATTATTTTGCTGTTATCTGTCTTTATTTTATCCTCTTGGTCATAAGTTAGGATTAAGCCTTCTTTAAGCTTAAACTTTTTCATTGCCCCTAATATCCCATTTATCTCTCTTTTTTTATTGTCCTCATTCAAATCATAACATACCTGTATTGCATTTCTTATATTTGTTCCTTGTTTGACGACAAAATCACATTCATTTTTTTCTTGAAAATAAAATATTTCCTTATACTTCTTTCTTAAGTTAATGAATACAATATTCTCCAGCATTCTGCCTTTATCTCCTGAAAAAGAAGTAGAGTTAGCATTTGATAACCCATTATCTATGCTATAAATCTTTTTTGGATTAACAAGCTGCTTTTTTAGAGAATAATCAAATTTTTGAATAGTAAACAGCAAGTAGCTGTCTTCAAAATATGACACAAAATCTATTACTGTATTTGTTGAGCCCAAATCAAATGTTCTTTTGAGAAGATTATAGGAGAACTCTTTTCCTATATTAGTAATTAGATATAAAGCCATTTCTTTCAATGTTTTTATACTTCTAATATTATATCTTACAGCTATGTCTCTCACCAGAATATCATTTAACAATTCCTGCAATATCTGGGCATTGTTAAATTTAAGATATTCAGGAAATCCGCCTTTAATAAAATAATGCTGAAAAGAATTTATGTTTGGCTTTTTATTTGTGAAATTAAGAAATTCCCTATAAGAGAAGGGAAATAACTCATATCTTAAATGTCTCCCAGTGAGCCTTGTCCCCAATTCCTTGCTTAAAAGAGAGGCGTTTGAGCCTGTAATAATAATTTTTTTATCTTTATCAAGCATTGCTCTGACAAAAAGCTCCCATTGATGTACATTTTGTATTTCGTCAAAAAAATAATAGTAATGACTGCCATATTCTTCTTTAAATACATCATTTAATTTTTGAAAATCCCCTACTTCAAAGTTTATAGCCTTTGGATCCTCAAAGTTAAAATAATAGAATCCATTTAATTTTTTTATCAGCTGACGCAATAATGTACTCTTGCCGCATCTTCTTACTCCTGAAATTATAACTGCAAATGACACGTTTGGCTCTATTTTGGCAACGTTCTCTCTTTCTATTCCATAGTCAAAATTTGATATTTCCTCTCTTTGAGACCTTACGATTCCCTTTAATGTGTCTTTGAGTATCATAGGTATATGCTATCTACCCTTATATATAAATCTTTTCATTAC
>CAZBGH010000265.1:0-1655 GCA_964491335.1 uncultured Methanosarcinales archaeon
AAGATTAGGATATAACAAATTATTGGGAGACGGGAAAGTGATGGCCAAATTCAGAATAAAAACCCCTTACGCATCAAAATCCGCAGTGGAAAAAGTAAAAGAAGCCGGCGGGGAAGTGACAGGGCTTGTTGAAATAAAAGTAAAACAAGAGCCTAAAGGATAGTTTAATTATATCAAATAGCAAAGTATTTTTCTTAATATGGTGGGGGTAACTTGAGTTTCTGAAAATCATTTATAAAGGGAGTGCCTCATAAGAACACTAACGAGGTGTTTCCTATGAAGCAGATACTCCCAAAGCTGGAAGAAATTAACAAACATTTAACCTTTGCGAAAAAAGCATTCACAAAGGGCGGATTCCGCCATTTTACTGCGTATATTGATGGTCTTGTTACCCTCAATAGGAAGACTGTCAGGCAAATAAGCAAAGCATCTCTCGAAGAAAACCACCATTCTGCCATCAACAGAGTTTTAACAGAAGCAAAGTTCGAGCAAGAATTGCTCGAAAGAAAATATCTCAAGAAGATTTTCTACATCACAAAAGGGCAGAAAGTTTCTTTGATATTAGACGACACATTAGCAGAGCATAATGGCAAAAAGATAGAGGAAACACAGAGCCACAAAGACCATTCCAGCGATAGCTTCATCACAGGCCATCAATTCTTTACCGCTATAATCTATACGGAAATTATGCAGATGCCTCTTTTTCCAAAGCTATACTCAAAGAATACAGACTCGAAGATTGATATGGCAAAAGATACTATAGATGCTATTTGTGCATACGTGAAGCTCTTCTCTGTGGTTTTTGACTCATGGTATTCCGACAAAAAAATAATCAAGAAATGCATGACAAGAGGAATAAAAGTTGTCTGTGCCATCAAGACAAACAGGACGATAAGCAGAGAGAATGGAAAGTGGCTATCGCTTGCCTCTTTCTCAAGAGGCATAAAATTGAAAGGCATGAACACTCACATCATTGACGACGAAACTTATAAAGCTAAATCCATTGTTGCCAAACTTAACGGAGTTCCCCATGTAAAGATTATTATTTCTCGGGAGTGGGCTGAACTAAAGAAAAAATGGGGGAAAAGATTCCATTTAATATCGACAAATGCACAGGATACTCCTGTGCAGATTATTCGTCATTATCGCATACGATGGTGCATAGAGACCTACCACAGAGACATTAAGCAGAACTTGGGTTTTGCAGCAGCATTTTTTCGCAAAAAAGAAGGGATTGTTCGTCACGCAATCTTCTCCACGCTGGCTTATGCAATTCTTAAGCTGTTTATACTCTACAGTGGATTGAAAATGACTATCGGAGAATGTTGTGCATATATGCAGGATAATGGCATGGACAATTTCATACGTGAAATTGTAGAGATAGAAGATACCTCAGAACGAATAAATTATTTTGAAAAAGTGTTTATAAGGAAAAGTGCGAAAGTCTAGTATGGCAATCTTTAAATATCTGTGATTAAAACAAATATTCACAATATGCCGCGTATTTTCAATTCAAAAAAAGGGGTATCTCCGTTAATAGCCACAATTCTTTTGATAGCTTTTGCTGTTGCTCTTGGCTCTGTAATAATGAACTGGGGCCTGAATCTGGATTTAGGCAAGCCCGATGATAAATGCAGCAATGTCGCTGTAAAAAT
>CAZBGH010000266.1:0-1652 GCA_964491335.1 uncultured Methanosarcinales archaeon
CTTTCATCGTTAGAACCCTCGATAAACCATAGTAATTCACTTACTACACTTTTCCATGAAAGTTTTTTGGTTGTTACTGCTGGAAATTCATCCTCTATTTTGAAGCGAAGCTGCATACCAAAAACAGCACGTGTTCCCACTCCAGTTCTGTTATTTCTATCTAAACCATACCCTAGAACGTGTCTTAAAGCATCAAGATACTGTTTCATTTTAATTAAAATCTACAACAAGGTATATTTCTTCATATTTTAAATAGGTTTTGATTTTATGTATCTGCTAACACCCTATAGATAAGATTTTATTGTAGAGAATAAAGGAAGTTCTCTTTTTTTCAGTTTTGGGTGTTAGCAGGTACTATAAACCAAAAAATTTATATATAAGTTAAATAATTTATAAAATAAATAAAGTAAATACAGTAAATAAAGTTAATAGAAATAGTAAAATAAATAAAAATAATATAAGTAATTTAACTTATGCTAACGAGGAAAGAAAGGGAAATTTTGGAGTTGCGCCAGAAGGGCTTGAAGCAATTTGATATAGCCCAAAAGCTCAAGATTTCACAGCCTGCTGTCTCTGCTTTTGAAACTAATGCTCTTAGAAAAATCCGAAATGCAAAAAGGGTTATGGAATTTGCAAAAAAGCTTGGTGTTGAGTATGAGGAAGATTAATTTTGCAGATGCAATAAAAGTAATGTTGTTTTTAATAGTTGTTTTACTATTTTTATGAAACAAATATAACAGCAACAACTGATTCAAGAGGGGTTTATGATATTGTGCTTAAGAATGTTAATCTTACCTTTGCAGAGCCGCTTTATTTAGCTGTTAAGATTGACAGCGACAGTGAGATGGAGCCAAGGATTAATCTTACAAGCACACCTTATACTTTCAGGGCAAACATCTCTGATGACTTGAATAGGAATAATGCCTATACAATTGCTGGATTAAATGCAACTGGAAATGTAAGCTTGCTTGATAAGATAACATTTAGATTTGAGCAAGTAATTGATAACTTAGTTAATGGATGGCTCAAATTAACAGCAGCATTAAATGTCACAAATGGCTTAATTGTTGGAGGCGGCTTAAATGTAACTGATGATGTCAGGATTAACAATCAGTTAAATATAACAGCCAGCAGTGGCAGATTAATAACTTCTGGCTCTATAAATGCATCTGGAACAATTCAAGGCACTACTTTGAGTGATGGAAATGCAACAATCACAGGAGGGGTTGTAAGCGCTAGCCAAGTGCAAGTTGGAGGTGGCTTTAATTCTGGTGGCTTAACAATTGAAAGAGATGGCGACATTGTAACACAAGGAGATGTCTTATTTTCCGGAAATGTAACTGTTATTAATGTCACATTTTTGAATGTAAATGGAAGCATTCGTCCTGCACTTGATGACACATTCAGCATTGGCAATGTTACATATAGATGGAGCAATCTTCAGATAGGAACAGGACAATCAAACTTTAAAGGAATTGTAAATATATCCCCTTCTGGCACAAGTGATTTTTATGTTGCGAGTGATGGCAGAGTTGGCATCGGGACGACGAGCCCTTTAAACCCATTGCATGTAATAGGGGCATCAACCTTTGCTGGCGGAGTAAATGCCTCTTCATTAAATGTAACTGGATTTAGCATTACAGACGACAGCT
>CAZBGH010000267.1:0-1644 GCA_964491335.1 uncultured Methanosarcinales archaeon
CTTTCATTATCAAGAATGTTAGAAAAACTTTACGGAGGAAGCAAGGCAATTCCTCCACACGCAAAGCGTGTAGTATCCTTGCCTAAGACAATAAAAAAAATTAATCAATTGCAGGATTTAACAACATCCTTTTGATTTTCCTTTTCCCATTTCACACCTCAATGTATTTTCGCAAAATCTGTTATTTCTGCAAATTGATTTTTTATTTCTTCTTCGCTTTCATCACCATAACTTATCAATATTTTATCCAAATCATTGAAGACATAATCTTCGAATTTATCATTTTGATTTCCATTGACAAAGAATTTAAGCTTTTTATTGTTATCATTGCAGAACTTTTCCTTATTTTCTAAAGTTATGCAATCTTTGTTAAATTCAATTCCTATACTCTTAAAGAAAATCCATAAAGGAATCCCTGTAGCGTGCATATGAATAACATCTCCAGTTTTTTCTGGAGCAGGAGCACCAGAGTCAACATGGATGAAGCTGCTTACTGGCTGGTTACTTTTCATTCTTTCCATATGTGATTTATCAGAGAAACCTAATGGTTTTCCATTAATGTAAATTTTCCAGTCAGCATGTATATGCTGGGATCCAAGGGTGCCTATAGTAGAAGAACTGTCCATATTACACTGCAATTGCCCAGAGTCTATGCACATGTTGACATCCATGCCACATGCATCGCATCTGCCATCACCATTCTTATCCATAAATTGTTTTGCAAGATCTCTATCAAAACCTGTCAACGACATACTACTTATTCTAGAGCCCATTTGATTTGATTGAATTGGCTGATTACTCATGGTATCTGTAAATCCAAACATAACGAGTATATTAAAAATTAATCCACCAAGAACTATAACCAACAAACCATACAGGGCATATTTCTCATAATCCAGTTTTTTTCTCATGCTTTTGCCTCCTGAAAAATTTATCATTAAAGTACATTACAATTGTTAGCATTACTAATGCTCCCCCTAATGACCAAAATATCAAAGAATATTGCTGGACAGGTCGAAAAGGTACTCCAGCTATAATAAACCCTGCATTAAGAATTATAAGTTTATTGGATATAGCTTTTCTTTTTATATAGAGCCATATAGTCAGTAAAAGCAAAATAACTGCTGCTATCCAAAAATAAATTGCAACTTTAGTAAGGAATAATAAAGGCATGCCAACGACAGTAATACCTATAATGCTCAGAACTGCAACTAAACTCAGGCATAAATTATGGCATACTTGATAAGATCCTAGAAAACTGGTAAATCCAGAGATACTTCCTGCTCTACCCATAAACCTTTCTTTTATAAATTTTAATCTTGCTTTATTCATACTTTTACATAGATTGTAAAGGTTACTTTATAAACCTTTTTATTTAATCTTTCTATAAGCCTCCTGCAACAATAAAGCATCTCCTTCAATATTAGGACTCTCAGAAATAACTACACCTTTAACCTTAAAATCTTTCAAAGCTCTAATCAGCTCAATATAGTTAAAATCACTATCTTTCAAATTCAGATGGCGTCTTTCTCCCTTTTCATTATATTCAATTCCAGCAACTTGGATATGCATCTGCTCTAAAGCTTCTCTTCCTAACTCTTTTTCAATCTCTTCTAATATAGCACAGAATTCCTTGTAGCTATT
>CAZBGH010000268.1:0-1636 GCA_964491335.1 uncultured Methanosarcinales archaeon
GCTTTAGCCTTAAATTCTTAAAACCTAGAAGGAAGGAGTAAGTTGCGCCTATTAATAATACTGGACTAAAAAATACTATCAAAGAAAAGATAACATACAAAAATTTTGAACTACCTATACCATAAATTCTAATATAAATTGTAAAAAACAGTAAAAATGAAAGTATAGAAAAGAAAACTATATTTTTTATTCTTTTTGATAAATGATCTGTCTTTTCTTTGAACATTGGAAATACTTACATTGACCTCAACGCACGAAAAACTCCCCTAATTATGTAAGCCATAAAAGCAACAACTAAAAATACAAGGGTGAGTCCAACCAATCTTTCTTGAATTTGTCCTTCGCCTTTCGATAAAACAGTAATAAATACAACCAAGAACAAAATTGTAATTCCAGCAAGAATCATTAATAAGATATAAACCGCAATTTTTACAATATTTGTTATAATTTTAAACCCTTTTCTTGAGATTATAATCAGAGACCCTATAGCCATAATAATAGTCCCAGGAAGCGCTGAGCCGAAAACTACATCCCTTTCCAGAAGCATGGCAAATAGGCTGACGGCTGCAACAGCGCCGCCATAAACTATCCAGTTTTTGGCTCTTTTGCCCAGCCTATTAGCAATTTCTTCCCCGGGCTTATCAGATAAGTAAAGCAAGTCTACATACTGCCCTTTTTTCATGAGCATATTGCTTGGTTCATTGGGATTTTCAGCTACAGTGCCAAGTACATACATATTCATACTTGGAGGAAGGTAATACTCTACAACTGCAAAATTGCTGTAATCTCTAATGGTTATACCTTCCTGCTCGCAGAATTTTTTCAAGCGCTCTAAATGAATTCCTGTTAATCTAAATTGAGAGCCTGGTTGCGGTGCAGACTCTGTTGGGTTTTTTCTTTCAAACAATGTTCCTCTTTTTATGGCTATAACTTTTATAGATTTGCTCTCTTCAAAATCAAGATTTCCTGGGAACTCAATTCCAAAAAATTTTGTGGGATAGTCCGCTAATATTGGCATGCCATAAGATAATCCTACCGATAGCCTCTCAAACTGCGCATCTTTAGGATTTACTAAAATCGAGCCTGTTTCATCCTTAATAATAAGCTCTTCTGTGCTGCTTTTGTCATGGTTAAAAAGCCCTCTTTCAGCGCCGCCCATTATTATAACGCGCCAATATGCGCAATTATGGTTGGTAATCGGAGACTTAAGCATCTTAAGAGGAGTAATCTTGCCGTAAACCTCCGCAAATCCTATTGCTAATGAGCGTATTTTTGAAGTTGCTGTGCCTTCTATAAGCTGCTTTATTCTAAAATCTCTAAAGCCCTCAAAAAATGTATAAGCGCTTATAAGAAAAACTGCGATAAGAATTGACCATATCCCCCTTATATCTCCTTCAGATTTTACGCCGATTTTCTCGCCATAAATTGCAAGAAAAGCAATAGTTGATATGACAAATGCACCTATGGATATTACTATTACAGCATCCTTCTTTGCTGAACCACTTCCATAAAATAAAATTTGCGGCATATTATTTGCTCAGTAATACCTATGACGCTTAAAAAATGCTTTATAATACATATAAAGAACATATAGTGTAAGAATTGAGAAAATGGTAAATGGCAATGACCATATAAA
>CAZBGH010000269.1:0-1612 GCA_964491335.1 uncultured Methanosarcinales archaeon
ACCTTGCCAAATGCGGATTCTGAAAGCTCCTCAGCGCTGCCAAAAATGTTTTTTACAAAAGCCAGGCCCAAGCCAAGCAAAGTCATGGCAAGGATTACAATTACTATTGTACTTATCGATAGTTCTAGAGAAGCCTTTTTGTTTTGCATCTATCTGCCTCTTTTTTATTTATCAATGCCTTAACTTGTTTATAAAATTTGCTATTTAAAATATCCAACTAAAAAACCCTTTCTGGTTTTTGCTTTCTTTCTCGAATTCTTTTAGAAGCTCTTTCTGTTTTTTAGAGAGTTTTTCAGGCACTTCTATTATAACTTCAACATTCTCATTTCCAGCTCCGGATCCATGTAGATAAGGAATGCCTTTGCCTTTCATCCTGAAAATAGTGTTGTTTTGAGTTCCTGAAGGAATCTTTAACTTTGCCTTGCCGTCTAAAGTGAGAACTTCTATTTCGCCGCCTAATGCGGCTATTGTAAATGGTATTGGAACCTTAACATAAATATCATCACCATGCCTTTCAAATGTTTCATGCTCTTTTACGTGTATAACAATGTAAAGGTCGCCTGGGCTAGTCCCCTTTTCCCCTGCTTCGCCTTCTCCCGCTACTCTTAAGTTAGTGCTTTCCTCTGCTCCTGCAGGTATTTTTATTTCGAGCTTCCTTGTTTTCTTTACAACTCCAGTCCCATCACATATCTGGCATTCCCTCTTTATGTATTTTCCCTGGCCGCGGCATTTTCCGCAAGTAGCTGTTGTAGAGAAAATGCCAAAAGGCGTCCTTTGGGTCTGTCTTTTTACTCCGGAGCCATTGCAATCAGGACAGCTTGCAATGTCAGACTCTGTTTCTGCTCCTGAGCCATGGCATTTTGAACAAGACTCCAGCCTTGGAACAATGATATGTTTAGTTGCGCCTGCAGCAGCCTCTTCCAAAGTAATCTCTATATCATATCTTAAGTCAGCGCCCCTTCTTGGCCCTCTTCTTCTTCTCCCACCAAAAGGATTTCCTCCGCCAAAAAAGCTTTCAAATATGCTGTCAAAGTCAAAATTAGAGCCCGACATAAAGTCAGAAAAGTCATAACCCTGGAAGCCCTGCCCAAATTGTTCGGCAGTTGTGCCGTACTCATCATACTGCTTTCTTTTCTCGTCATCAGCCAGAACAGCAGCAGCTTCATTTAGTTCCTTAAATTTTTCAGTTGCACCAGCTTCTTTATTTAAGTCAGGATGGTATTTTTTAGCAAGGTTCTTGTAGGCTTTCTTTATCTCTTCTTTTGTCGCGGTTTTTTCAACCCCTAATATTTTGTAATAGTCTTTTGTCATTTTATTAATTCAACAATGATTTGTTTTATCTCATGTACACAAATATTTGCATAGGTTTTCTTTCTTACACATTTTATTTCCTTTGGGCATTAATTATTTTTTATTATTAAATGAATAAATATTATTCTTGTGAAAGTTCAAATGACTTTATGTTTTAATACTGAAGGTTTTGTGTAGTTGAATGGGTTTATCATTGTACATTGTTTACTTCATTTAACTATTTAAGCCCTTTAGTTTCTATTAGGTTATATAAATCAGATAATGGTTTAACCCATTGTAATGGTTCTTTGCTTAATAATGC
>CAZBGH010000270.1:0-1605 GCA_964491335.1 uncultured Methanosarcinales archaeon
AAAAGCCCTGCAGAATATCCAACTCACGCGACAACTTCTTCAGGCTTTTCGATTTACCGCACAACGTGCATTTAATATAACCACGTGTGGTGCGGCTGACTTTAAAACTGCCACAGAAAATACACTTTCTACCGCGGCGAAAGTTGGCCGCACAACTGAAAACATTCTTTTTTCCTGTAACCATAAGCATTTATATTATGCCAATGGTTACGAAACGCCCTAATTACCTTAAATATGTTATCTTAAATAATATATGTCGTCGAACCGATATAAAAATTCTGAAAAGCTGTTAAGACGCGCTTTACAATCCATTCCACTTGGTACGCAGACATTCAGTAAAAGCTATACTCAGTATCCATATGGAGTATCGCCATATTTTGCAGAAAAGGCATATGGCAGTCATTTATGGGATGTTGATGGTAATGAATATATTGATTTTATTAATTCACTTGCTGCAATAACCCTTGGTTATAATGATGAAGATGTTAATCAGGCAGTAATTGACCAGCTGAGTAAAGGCACCATTTTTTCATTATCACACAGTCTAGAAATTCAGGTTGCAGAGAAGATAATCGAGATGGTCCCCTGTGCGGAGATGGTTAGGTTTGGAAAGAATGGATCTGATGTAACTGCTGGAGCTGTAAGACTAGCCAGAGCCTATACTGGAAGAGATCATATTGCAGTATGTGGTTACCATGGGTGGCAGGATTGGTATATAGGAGTGACATCGCGTAATCGTGGTGTTCCAGAATCTACAAAAAAACTAACACATTCATTTTCTTATAATGATATTAGTGCGTTAGAAACTTTGTTTAATAAATACCCTGATCAAATAGCTGCTGTTATTTTAGAGCCGGTACAGATCCATGAACCTCTACCTGGTTATTTAGAAGAAGTAAAAAATATTACACATAAAAATGGTGCTTTGTTGATCTTCGATGAGATTGTAACCGGTTTTAGACTTTCAAATGGAGGTGCACAAGAAATATATGATGTAATTCCCGATCTTGCAACATTTGGAAAAGGATTGGCTAATGGTTATCCGTTATCTGCTATCACTGGAAAAAAAGAATATATGTGCCTCTTTGAAGAGGTATTTTTTTCGTTTACGTTTGGTGGAGACACAATATCTTTAGCTGCTGCAATGGCAACCCTTAATAAAATACAGAATGAACCAATCATAGAAACCATGCGATCAATTGGAAATAAATTATTTAAAAATCTAGAACACCTTATTAAGGAATATGAGTTTGATACTATTTTTTCAGTTATTGGTGTTCCCGTAAAAAGTTTCTTTTTGATAAACGATACGGAAAGATATAATCTATGGGATTTAAAAACATTTTTTTTACAACATATGTTTTCAAAAGGTATTCTTATATTATCAACACATAATATTAGTTATGCTCATAATGATAAAGATATAAGTATATTGCTCGATGCATATACATCGTTTTTTCAGAAATTAAAAGATTATGACTGTAATAGAAAATTAAGGAAATTGCTCAAATGTGATTCTTTAAAACCACTTTTCGAAATTCGTTGATACATACTAAACATAGCGACATAAATAATGTCGCATAAATGATGTATAATGACAGTGAC
>CAZBGH010000271.1:0-1602 GCA_964491335.1 uncultured Methanosarcinales archaeon
CACTGGAAGCTACAACCCCACATCCTCTGGAGATGAAAGGAATGATGAGAATATGCTGATAATACATGACAATGGGTTAGCGTCTCAATACCTTACAGAATTTGTTAGAATTTTTGCGGAAGCAAAATAATTATTTGATCACCTATTATTGAAATAATAATCACAATCAGGTTTCCATGGCCCAGCTTCTTTGCATATACTCTCATTGTTCATTTTCTTAGCCATTTCATAATAACAATTTCCTCTGTAATCCCCAGCCTTATTACACATAGACAGATTCATAGTAAACTGGGCGACTTGCGAATAACATTTGTATTGATACTGTTCCTTAGAGATCATACTACAATATGAAGCGTCTGTTGTTGAAGCTTGGTATATACAACATGAAAGCCTATCATCAAATAATCTGCAAACACCATTATCAGGTAATTGGCTCAGTTCTCCAGGATTGCTGGTAACAATATATTGGCAAGAGGAAGGGTCTTGAGCATTAACAGCATATTGATAAAAGCATAATGTACGATGAGGCCCAGACAAAACACAATATTTGCTATCATTGGTTTTTAGGGCTAATTGAAAATAACAGTAATCTGCCTCTGGAGAGAGTTTGCAGAATTCATTATTTTTCTGTTCCCAGGCAAAATAATTCCAGCATTGGCCTTGAAGTTCAGCAGCGTAAAAACAATAGGTAAGCTGATTTATTGTTTTAGCCAATGTAAAATAGCATTCACCATGACTACTTCTTGTTTTATTACAATATGAAATCTCCGTTTTATTTAATGCTAAATGATAGTAGCATTCAGGTACTTTGTCGTCAGGAACTAATTCGCAAAGTTTTTCCTCATGGATGAATGTAGAAAAGAAATAGTAGCATTGACCCTTTGTATTTGGATCGGTAATATCTTTACATAGTTCCATATCTTTCATTGATTTTGCTATATTTATGTAGCAGGCATCTTTTCTTTCAATATTTGTAAACTTCTTGCAACGGTTACTTTCATTTAAGATTAAGGCGATTTGGTATACACAATCTTCATCATCCCTGCAAATATTATAATTCAATTCATTAACAGCCTTTTCCTTAGTCATCCTCTTAACTTCTTCAACACATTCTCCTTTATAATTAGTCATAGAAGTTCTCCAGCGTCCAGTTATTGCATTTTCAAGAATAAGACCAATATAGTCTCTTCTTTTTGACTTGAACTCTTGTATATGTTCGCAAATACTGCTATCAAGATTAGCTTTTGCCTTTTCTGTAAAACATTTATTTCTCAATATTTTATCAAGTATTTTAAAGCAGTTTGAGGTATCATTTATCGAGATGGACAAATTATAGAATCTAGCATCTCTATCAGAGAAGAATTCACTTATAAAGTTCGTAATGAAGATTAATAGGATTGGAATTATAATTACCAATGCTATTATAACGATATCTTTATTGATTTTTTTATTCTTCTTTTTGGCCACTCGCCTGCCTCTACTACAAGTATCCAGATTAATAAGAATTCTCTTTTTGTATTATAAATGTATTGCCTGAAATATATATTTAGGGCTCTGTAGAAAGTCTTAAGTAAAACACCCTCTCTTGCATTGCAAAAGAGG
>CAZBGH010000272.1:0-1600 GCA_964491335.1 uncultured Methanosarcinales archaeon
TAAGATTTACAGTGCCAAAAAAGTTAGACGACCTGATATGGAAAGTAGCTGAGGGGCTCGGTGTAGATAAATCTGACTACATTAGGAGCCTTATATTAAGTGATTTAAAAAAACACCTGAGAAAAAGATGATATATAATAAAAATAATAATTAGCATTACGACGCCTTCTACGAAGGCTGTGCGATTAGTCCGCCAATCAGTGATGTAACAGCTATGAGGCGGACAAGGATACAAGGTAACCAAACGTTGCAAAGTATAATCATAAGCAAAATAAATAGAAAAACGATGAAACATAATAATAATTCGCAAACTATTGATTTTGTGAATCCCAGTAGTCAGCTTAATCATACCAGAAAACTAAATGTAACTGACAATCAGAATAAAAAAGAAAAAAGTGGGTTCCTTAGTCCAATTATAGCACCTGACAAGGATCAATACCCATCGCGGATAATAAGTATAAGCCAATGCTTATATAAATACCTTTCGGTTTCTACCAAGAAGACAAAACTGGGGTCGCTTAGTCCGGTTATAGCGCCTGACTTAAGATCAGGTACCCATCGCGGGTCCGTGGGTTCAAATTCTCTCGCTAACGAGATGAATTTCCCACCCCCAGCATCTAAAAATAGCATTTTCTTGGGCTTAGCTTCTAGCATATTTGTAATTATCCTTCTTGCTATCCTACTGTCTATACTCCCCTCTGTTTTCGCAGCACAATCAACTTTAATGGCACTGCAAGGAAAATGGAGAACTGGAAAGTGGCTAGGAGTTGAATCAAGGCTAGCAATGGTGAATTACTTATGAAAAGATTATTAGCTGACACAAACTTTTATGGATTATTGGCAAGAGATCTAGAGAGATTAAAGCTAGTTGAAGTTATAGTAAATAGCCATGTAATAGTTGTTTATGGAAACAGAATAATACGAAATGAATTAAGAGATATACCAAAGAAAATTAAGTTCCGTGGAAAAAGCGTAAGAATAGATATTCTAAATTTATATGACCAAATAGTAAAAGAGCACATTCTTGAAATTAATGACAGAATAATTGAAATTGCTGACAGCTACTACAAATCCTACAGAGAGTTTGGCGGCTCAAAGTCAAGGGACACAATTATAGATGATTTTAGGATTGTAGCGTGTGCTTCTTTCCATGCTATTGATGTTGTTGTGAGTAGTGACGAAAGGAGCATGTTAACAGAAAATGCTATTCGTGCTTATAAACTTGTTAATTCGATAGTAAAGAAAAGAAATCCTACTTTTATTGACTTTATCAGTTTTAAGAATTACTTAGGAGGTGGTAAGTCTAATGAATTCGTTTAGAGCTTCAACGTATTTGGGATCTTTCATATGCTCATGTATATCCTTACAAACTTGCCTAAAATCCGTCTTATTTGATGGCTTTTTCATCTTATTCAAAAGGGAATGCAGATATATAAACCTTTCGCTGAACCCAGAGGTGAATATATATGACTAAATTTAAAGCGTTGAACAGTAAAACTCTCCTCTTGCAAGGTATTCTAGCGTTATTGCTTCTAATTCCCTCTGCTTTCGCAGCACAATCAACCTTAATGGCACTGCAAGGTAAACTAGTTAATGCTAC
>CAZBGH010000273.1:0-1595 GCA_964491335.1 uncultured Methanosarcinales archaeon
CTTATAACTTTCCTGCTTTCAGATGAAGCCAATAATCTTAAAAGATGGAAAGAGGAATTTAAGGCTTTATTCAAAAAAGACATAATTATAATGCTCTATGGCTCTGCTATCAAGAATTATGAGCAAGCAAAGGACATTGATATTATGATAGTAATTAAAAAAAGGGACCTTGATGAAGTTAGGAAAATTATTAACGAAAAGCAAGCAGTATTGCCTAAAAAAATACATTCCATTAAACTTACAGAAAATGATCTTATGAAGAACATTAAAGAAAGAAAAGAATCCATAATTGATATTGTTAAAAATGCTGTTATATTATACGGACAGGCTAAATATGTAGAAGTACTCAAAAAGCAACAGACTATATGATTAGCTTTTTGGTACCGCCTACGGTGGTAATAAAAAATGTCGCAAGCCTCTAACCATGTTAAATGGTGCATAAGCAAAGCAAATAAAGAAATTGAAGAATGTAAAAATATAGGTAAAAGAATAAAGCATAGGGGGCTTTTGAAAGTAGAGCCCAATATCTATAATGCAGGAAAGCACATTGCAAAGGCAGAGCACAATCTTAACGCTATCAGCAAATTTAAGGAGATTGGCTTTTCTGATTGGTCAATAGCTGCGGGTTTTTACAGCATTTATCATTGCTTTTTAGCAATAGCTGCAAAATTTGGCTACGAGTCAAGAAATCAGACATGTACTATAGCTTTAATCGAATGGCTTGAGGAGGAAGGTAAAATAAATATTGATGAAAAGTTTATTGAAACTTTAAAAGAAGCTGAAATTGAAGAGTTACAAGAAGATAAAGAAGAGGATAAAGTTATTGAAATGAGGGAAGATTATACATATGGTATAGACATTTCTATTGAAGACGAAGCCAAAATCAAAGGTCTTACAGATACCAGTATTGAAATAATTGATGTTACTAAAAGGATTGTTTTCGAGCAACCTTCTACAAAGAATCATTAATTTGCTATTTATAAACCTTGTATCACAAATGTATATACATTAGTTTGTCGCCGTCATTACTGCACAATCCGACATTTCCCCGCAAGTTATTTATAGCTATCGTGCTTACAACTTATAGAGGAGAAGTCATACCGCATATCCCGACGAATGCAACTTAGTAAAGTTTTTAAATAATGGGTAAAACGTATAGTAAGATGGCAGCAAAAAAGAAAGAAGAATTAAAAATTATTGAGCCAGAAGTAACACAAGTGCCTAATCCATCCTTTTATGCCAATGAATTTACTTACCATGTTGGAGGGAGGGACGTATTTTTAGATTTTAAAAATATAACCCCTAGATAAAAATATAACCCCTAGATTCAATAAAAATCAACCGTCAGAAGTGACGGAACACAATGTTGTAATTATTGATACTATATTATTCAAAAAGCTTATTACTCTTGGTTTCAAATTTATAGAAGAATTTGAAAAGAAATATGGAGAAATAAAAGAACCTCCATATTTAGAGAAATTTGGTCAAGAAAGTTTAAATCAACTAAAACAAATACAAGAAAAACTAAAGAAAGATGACACATCACCAGAATATTTCGGATAGATGGAGGTTATTGAATTTTTCGGCATCAAATT
>CAZBGH010000274.1:0-1591 GCA_964491335.1 uncultured Methanosarcinales archaeon
TAACAGTCTAAATAGATAGAAGTATTTAAATAAACTGTGAAAGTTTAGTTAAATTACTGTTTATTTCAAATTTAAATGGCAAAAGTGCTCATAAGTAAAAATGACAAATTCCTTATCAAGGATACCTCTAAAGACTATCATACAAAACACGGCTTTTTCAAAAAGGAAGACTTAAAGAAAAGCGGTAAGGCAATAAAGACGAATACCGGCAAAGAATTCTCAATTTTTAACCCATTCTTTATAGATTTGTACAAAAAAATCAAGAGGGATGCGCAAATAATACCATTGAAAGATATTGGCTTAATTTTAGCTGAAACTGGGATTAATAATAAAAGTAAAATAGTGGACGCAGGAGCTGGCTCAGGAGCTTTATGCTGCTTTCTTGCAAATATAGCAAAAGAAGTCGTAACTTATGAAATAAGGGAAGACTTTATCGAGATAGTAAAGCATAATATTGATTATTTGAAATTAAAAAATGTCAAAATAAAAAACAAAAATATCTATGGTGGAATTGACGAGAAAAATGTAGATTTAATTGTTTTGGATCTTCCAGAGCCATGGAAAGCGATTGAGGCTGTAAAAAAATCCCTGAAAGCAGGCGGATTTCTGGTTTCTTACAGCCCGACAATACCCCAAACTGCTGATTTCGTTAATAAGATTAATAGCGACAAAAACTTTGTCCATGTAAAGACTTCTGAAATAATAGAAAGAAACTGGGAAATTGATGAAAGAAAAGTAAGGCCTAAAAGCCAGCAAATAGGGCATTCCGGGTTTGTTAGTTTTGTTAGAAGAATTTAGTCTAAAGTTTTTTAATAGTACAATTGTGCCTTACGCATTAATTATATATAAATGTTTGAGGTTAAGGTAGAAGGGGATGAGGTTAAGGTAAAGACTGAGTAATAATTACTTTCTGTAATAACCCAAACAGTTATCTGACATACTTTTTATCCCGTATTTATGTGCTGCATCTCTAGGTATAAAAGTGCTGCTAATTGGATTTAACTCAATTCTTAACCCAGCATCCAAGAATGTTCGTCTATTATGGTCTTTGCTAAGGCCGAAATATTGCACCACTTCAGAAGTTCCTAACTTACTGCCGTCTTGTAGTTCTAATTCTCGAACTGTTACAACAGAAGCAATTCCTTCCTTTTCTGTATTAATAACAAGATTAGTTTTTCCTCCTTGAGAGTACATAATATAGAGGTCACCTGGAGCCCACTCTAAGCCCTTAACTCTCCTTTTTGGATTTACATGACCTTCATAAGCTCCGGTTTCTGTAACCACTCCACTTTTATCACCGGAATATATTTTAGCTCCCATTAGTTCGCTAGCAACATCTAAAGATTTCCCTGTAAAGAATTATGGATTAGCATAGGTTACTTGTGATATACCTCCAGAACCTGGATGTCCTTCTAAATTCTCTTCTAAGCCCATTTTTTATTATACCACCAATCTTCCCATGAAATAAACAGTAGTATTTAAAATTTTCTATTATTTCACCACTTTACAGTGCTTTCACCCTACTGCTCGCAACAGTTAGTAGTCCCGATTGAAATTTCCAACATAGAATTCTAATAATATAAGGGGAAAA
>CAZBGH010000275.1:0-1582 GCA_964491335.1 uncultured Methanosarcinales archaeon
TTGGCGCACCTAAAATTTGTATCGATACACCCTTTTTCGGATGGAAACGGCAGAATAAGCAGGCTGCTGGCAAATTATGTTCTTAAGAAGCATGGTTACCCATTATTTAATATAAAGTTTAGCGACAGAATAGCATATTACAAAAGTCTTGAAACTAGCCAACTCAACGATAAGCCAAAATATTTTGTGAGGTATTTTTTGAAGAGGTATATGAAGGCAAATAGCTGAGACCAATAATGAAAAGTGTGAATGACAACCGCAAAAGAGGGATATTTGAAATTACTTTCCCTAAACTTTTGCGTTTTTAACAAACACATAATTATTCAATATTTCTGAGAATTCAACAATATCTTTTGACTTCTCTTTAACCCATTTCCATCCCTTTAAGGCTATCAGCCTTAGAAATCTACAACCTTCTCCGATTGTATTCAGGGTTCTCTTAAATGGGGATAGAATTGCTGGCTTCTTGCTTAGGAATATCTGAGTATAGGCGACAAGAACAGCGCATACGACTTTCTGTATTGCACCAAACTTGCGCACCTGATAATCCTCCAGACCTAAGTTTTGCTTGGCATCTTTATGCCAGCATTCTATTTCCCATCTCTTGAGCAAGAGCATCATTAAAGTCTCGTCGCTAAAATTCATTAGATTAGTTGTATAAATCTTTATCGTGTCCTCGTCTCCAGACTTATAAGAAATAAGAAGTTTTTCTTTGCCTACTCCCCTCGTCATTATTTCTTTTGTATGTAAGAAGTAGGCATTTCCATCATTGAAATAAAACTTAAAATCTTTATCAGTTAGAGTGTTGAGGTATTCCTCAACGCTGATTCTTTTCTTGCCGTCAATACTCACCTTGTTTGTAATCCTTACTCCAATTACATACTTTAGGCCTCTCGCTTTTATATCCCGTATCAGGAAATCTGCATAGAGCCCGGCATCAGCCATGAAGAGCCATATTGGAAGCTTGTTTAGAGCATAGTCCAACTGCTCAAGGCATATCTGCCTTGTAGTCTTGAATATGTGTTTTTTGTCGGCATCAATTTCTCTTATGTAAATGTCAGAACGCACAGGGAAAGAGTTGTCCTTATTATCTGTGTAAAAACTGTTTACAAGGCAGTGCCCCAGCTCTTTTTTCTTCGTTATGCCGCTGTAATGATAATTTACTTTTTCCATTTGTTTGCCAGTTTTATGCAGAAGAGTAGGGTCGCAAATAAGAATGCCTCGTCCTAAAGGACATGCGCTTACGATTTGATTTATTCTAGCGTCATTAACTGATTCAATATCCCACTCAGATTTTGTTAAAAATCTGTTTAAACTGCTCTGGTCACTATCTCCAAAGCAGTCATTAATCTCTTGTATGGTTTTATTGTCTGAAGCTATCAATCCTGTTATTAGATTTCTGAAATGTTTATACTGTTTTCTTTTAAAGTTCTTTTTGTACCAACCAAGCAAACTTCTAATCTGTGGAGGGACTTCCACCAGGGGCAAAGACATGTTTAACACCTCTTTTTTTGTTTTTTACCCCTAGAATAGTAGAATTGATTATCATGAGTTAAATCTGGAATATGGGTTAATATACCTT
>CAZBGH010000276.1:0-318 GCA_964491335.1 uncultured Methanosarcinales archaeon
TATACCTTCTAATCTTGTGAAATTTGTGTCGAATTGTTCAAAAGTTAAAGTGCTAGCTACTTCTTTAGCTTTTGCAGCATCTATCCTGAAAGCAGTTTTAAGTAAATCCTCCAAACCTTTATCTATAGGCATAAAACAAATTTAATTTTCCTATTTATAAATCTTTCTATTGTTACTACTTCTAAGTTATTATAATGAAATTATCAAAAAATCATATCTTTTTACCATAAAACTTCCGTTGATAAAAAAGTGGATCTTGTGATTTTCCCTGAATGTTCTCTTCCCGGCTATCCTCCGGAAGATTTGGTTTTGAAAAAA
>CAZBGH010000276.1:328-1578 GCA_964491335.1 uncultured Methanosarcinales archaeon
TTAATGGGTGCGGTACAGTGGAACTAAATATTAGGACAGGCGATAATATAGTGTCACTACTATAAAGAGAACAAAAAAAGATAAAATTTATAAATAGACACAAATCACATCTTCTATAATGAGTAATGGAAACTATGGCTTCAGTGAAAATAAACCACAATAAATAAAAAAACATTATATAAAATCATTCTGCAATACAAATCTGCTCTTTGACTTCTTATGTTTCTAGAGTTAACACTAGCTCCATACTTCCGCTTTATGCAGCTAATCAAAGTCTCTGCAATATTCCTCTGCCAATACAAGCCATAATCAAAATAATCTCTCATCTCTTTCCTATAGCATCCTCTTACACAGCCCTTTCTTACAGGTATAACACTACAAATACCATTATCTCGCATAAAAGAATGTATCTTCTCATCATCGTAACCCTTATCCATCAGTGTTGTATCTGGCACAACAATTGAATTTCTGACTAGGTATCTGACATCTCTTACATCATGCACAGGATAAGCTCTTATCCTTGCAGAGAGAAACTTACGTTTCTCTACATTAATCATTATGCTTAGCTTGATATGCCTCTTAACGGGATTATCGCTGTCTATTCTATGCAAGTAATAATGGCTTGCATTAGTCCTGCTTATTCCTGTGCTGTCTATAGCTGCTAAGTTGCAATCATTTTCAGCAGATGCTGATAGTATTCTATTCCAGAGATGAACAGGCAATCTCTTAGCAAACTTGATAAGAGTAGAACGCTCTGGAATATCATCAAAGTAATAAGGCAAGTAGTCATCTACAAGTTCTTCATAAGTACACTTATGCTTTTGTCTTAGAAGTAAGCATTTGATATGCTGTCTTGCTGTGTATATTTTTGGTCCTTTATTGTTTTTATTTAGGTACTTTGGTACTCTTGCCTTTCTTACAATTGAGTTAAGTTTTTGTAGTAGCTTTCTTTTCTTTTTCATGGTGGACACCTCGATTGTCCACCCCCATCATGCTCTTTTCAGAGCAGATGGGTATTTAAAATTATTTTATTTTCACCGGAGCCCCACAAAATGATGTAGTTTGGCTATAATTAGTTTATGCGATTATGACATCTATAAACTTAGATTGTTGAAAAATTAATATTGCGTTAGGAGAGAAAGTAAATATGTACCCGCCCAAGAAAGTTTTTAGGTTGAAATTGCCTTGGGCTTGCATCTAGTTCCCAAAAAAGTTGCCTCTAAACTTTTTTGGCTCACTATATAGACAAT
>CAZBGH010000277.1:0-1556 GCA_964491335.1 uncultured Methanosarcinales archaeon
TAAGTTCAATTAGAAAATAAATTATTCATCAAATCGTATAACACACTATAAGTATGCTCAATTAAAATCTGAGTGCCATTAGCCACAGGCGTTTAATAGTCAACAACAAACAATGCATAAATACTAATTACTTTGTTGGTTGACTATATCCTTAAAAGAAAATGGAGCTTGATGACATACTAAGTAATCCTGAAGCAGAAAATGAATTACGAAATCGTCCTAATGGTAAAGAGAAAAAGAAAGTTACTGAAGAACAATATCAGCAGTATGTTCAAGATAGACTACTAGAAGCCTGTGGTAAATTAGACCTTGAGAGCATAGAAAGACAGTATCAAAGGGCAGCTTCTGCTGTTAGAGAACTAAATGTTGTTCCTGAAACTCAAGATATATCAGATTTCTTAACAAGAAATATTGTATTACGACCACGAATCTTAGGAATATTTGCGTCTGCATTAATTAACACTGTCAAAGAACTTGAAGAACCCATTATTTTAGAAATAACAAAAGGCGTAACTTTGGATTATTTTGGGTATAAACTAAATAGAGACGTTATTGTTAAAGGAGACCTAGGTGATCATACTGCTTATATGATGGAGTCTAAGTCACTTGTAATTGATGGAAGTTGCAATGGTGTTGTAGGAGAGTTTATGGGTCAAACTTATGCTAAAGGTCCTGTAATAGATGTGAGAGGTACAATAAGAGATGTAGGAGCTGTTAGGTATAGCGGCACAATAAGGACCAACAGAAATCTGGGCAATTATTATAACTTTAAGAATCTTCAAGATTTGTTGAGAGTCATAGCAGAAGCAAATATTTTCCAAGAAGTTGCAATAGCAATAAGGCAGGGTGAAGTAATACCGCTTGAAAGGGAAATGAAGCGTGTTCTACATTCACAACTAGTTGCAATAGCTTGTAATAATAATTTACAAATGTATGAACGAGAAAGAAGTAGTTGGCAAAGCAGTTTGACTAGTGTTGAAAGAGAATATGATGAATCATTAAAGCAATGGAACACTATCTATCCTAAATATCAAAAAGCCAAGAAGGATGCAATTGGTACAGGTATTATTAACGGGGCAGCACTACTTACACCATTTGCACCTATAGTCCTTTTTACTGGTATGATAACACTATTTACCGGAATGGATTCTCTTAGTTTAGGGAACCAAATCAAAATGTTACAACCCAGAATTACAGCTTTAGAGGGTTCAATGCGACAGTATAGAGAGAAATTAAGTTTTTATGATACTAAAATTTCAGAGGTTAGAGATTTTATGAGAATATAAATAAAATTACATCTAGAAAAATCCCCGTCCCCGGATTCGAACCAGGAACCTTCCGGTATCGGCTGACTTATTTTCATTCTTTGCAGTGTGCAATGTCTATAAGTGCTGTAAAGCTACAGCCGGACGCTCTAGCCGTTGAGCTAGACGGGGATTACTTTATTGTGGTTTCTGGATGTTTATAAAGGTTATTATGTATAGGCTCTGTAGAAAATGTTAGTTTTGCCATCAATTCCAACGAAGTTGGTGCCGAACTTTGTTCGAGCATTGCGA
>CAZBGH010000278.1:0-1555 GCA_964491335.1 uncultured Methanosarcinales archaeon
CTTTGCTCATAGCCAAGTTCTTTGCAGATTTGTGTTACATTTTTTGGCCCTTTTGTTAGTAATGCAATTATTTCAAATCTGGGTTTATTAGAAAAAGCTTTCATAAACAGCTTATAATTATGATATGAATTCTTATTCATATGATAGGTTATTCATATTAAGTATTTAAATTTTTCTATAAATTTCTTTTTGGCATATTTAAATAGCTTTAATTTAACCCTTAAAAGCGGCATTAAAACCTTTAACAATACAATGATATAATTTAGCATCTATTGTTCTGATATGAAAAAAATACTTGTTACAGGCGCAACTGGACAAATAGGTTCTGAGCTAGTCCCTGCATTGCGAGAAAAATACGGAGCCGAAAACGTCATAGCGGCAGGGCACAGAAGAACACCCCCACCAACTTTAGGATATGGGCCGTATACAACAATTGATGTTACAAAATACGACCAAATAGAAAATGCAATAAGAGAGTATAATATAACGCACATATTCCATCTTGCTTCCCTTCTTTCTGGAGAGGCCGAAGAGCATCCAGAGGTGGCATGGGATGTGAATTTCAATGGAACACACAATGTTCTAGAAGCAGCAAGGAACAATGGACTGGAACAAGTTGTTTATCCAAGCTCAATAGCAGCCTTTGGTCCAGAAACACCACGTGATAATACACCAATAGTCACAATTCAACGACCAAAATACCTGTATGGAATATCTAAAGTAACAGGCGAACTGCTGGGTTATTGGTACCATGATAAATATGGACTAGATGTGAGGGGAGTTAGGTTTCCTGGTATAATAAGCTGGAAAGAAGAGTTGAAACTTTTGCCAGACGGCCTTCCTCCAGGAACTACAGATTACGCAGTTTTAATTTACCATGCAGCGTTGAAAGATGGGGAATACATCTGCTATCTTAAGCCAGATACTGCACTCCCTATGATGTACATACCAGACGCCATAAAAGCTTTGATAGATTTAAGTGAGGCTGACGGCTCAAGATTAAGGCACAGAACGGACTTCAATGTTAATGCAATGAGTTTCACTCCTGAAGAATTAGCTACCTCAATAAGAAGGAGGATTCCATCATTCAAAATGCATTATCAAGTAGTTCCAAAGAAGCAGGCCATAGCTGATTCTTGGCCAAAATCTTTAGACGATTCTGTAGCAAGAGAAGAATGGGGATGGAAACCATCATATGATATTGATTCCATGACTAATGATATGCTTGAAAATCTGGTAAAGAAACTTGCAGATAAGAGATGAGAAATTGGTGAAATATGCAACCAGAGATATTTTGCAATGGAAAAAACTGCTTATTATAAAAATTATTGTTAATATTATCTTTTTCATTCCTCTTTAATATTAAATATTTTGTGGCAAAAGTCAAGGTTGTTATTGCAATCATTACAAGGCTCATACCCAAAGCATAGGCAAAAATTGTATAAACTCCATCAAGAATTGATTTATATGCTATTCCTTGGACAACAATTGACAAAAATATGGGAAAAACGCATCCAAGCGAGCCAATTGCATAAACAATCCCAAAAAGATAAAT
>CAZBGH010000279.1:0-1549 GCA_964491335.1 uncultured Methanosarcinales archaeon
AAGTAGCTGAAAGTTATAATAAGAAGATGACAATTAAAAATTCTTTGTTTGGAGTTATGGCAGAAGGCCAAGGTCGTGTCAGTAAAAGCAACAACATATACACAACAAAAGATTCCATCTGTCTTACCCCATATAATATCAGTAAGTTTGATAAAAATCAGGAAGGATTCTACTTGTTTGATATGGACTTATTTATCAGGAACAGCACTGGGGGAATTGTTGCAGATGGAAAGAATGTATATGGTAAAAATGGCCTAAGTGTCTTAAAAGAGGGCATATTGAATTCTATTGAGGATAAATCAGACGGGGTAAAACAATCATTAGAGTCATTATCCCCGGGAAATTACACATTTGAATTAGTAGTTAAAGATAGAATAGGAAAGAAAGAGGCAAAAATCAAAAAGAGTTTTGTCATAGTTGAAAATAAAGGCAAACTCAAAGTTGAAAGATACCATATTGGGGACTATGATGGTTTGAACTGTATAAAGAGGTCTTTAAGCACATTTTCAGATGCAAATATAATCTGTTTCCAGGCCTTTGTCACCAATTTTGAAGAAGATTCTAATGGTATGATACATTTCAATATGGATCAAACAGTGTTTGATGCGCATGGAGAACCAGTTTATTATGGTAAAGACAAGTTTGGTAATGATGGAGAACAGGCTACAGCACCCTTATTCGGGTATTATGTCTATGAATACCTGTCTGATTACGACCCTGGAGAATATGTTTATGAAATTGCAGTAAAAGATCTCATAAGTAAAGAAATAGTTACAATTACTGATAAGTTTACTGTCGAAGAAGAAGTCCCAATATTCGAGACAGAATTAGATAAATTTACTCGAAAATATAGGAATGCTATTGTTGATACGTTGGTGCTAGGAGAAACCAAAACCTACACTATAAGTATGGTGGACTATGAGGTATTGTCAATTTATATCGGACCAGAAGGAGCAAGATTGATGATTAATGGATGGGTTTCAGATTGGCTAATTGAAGGTGAAACTCAGAAACTCCCTAATGGAGAAATGCTGATGGTAAGCAATATTTTTAAAACCGAATCTGGAGATTCTGTAGAATTTGCTTTGGGTAGATGAACAAAAATAAAGACAAAAACTTAGAAAGGTATATAAACAAATCCCAAGTTATTGAAATAAATGAGCAAGAAGAAAGAGCAACTGGCAGAGCAGGAGAAGCTACAGCAGGAGATTTCCAGAATCAAATTACCCAGGGGCAACCAGACATTAGGGATTCTCGATCAAAGGCTGGGGGCGTCAAGGATGCGCGTCAGATGCTTAGACGGAAAGACAAGGATCTGCAGGATTCCCGGAAGATTAAAAAGAAAATTATGGGTAAGGGAAGAGGACATTCTTATTGTAGAGCCATGGGAATTTTCAGGAGAGGGTAAGGGGGATATACTCTATAAGTACACCCCAACCCAAGTTGTTTTCTTGAAGAATAAAGGGTATTTGAAAAAGCTGGAAGATATGGATGATAGTAGTCCCGATTGAAATTTCCAACATAGAATTCTAATAATATAAGGGGAAAA
>CAZBGH010000280.1:0-1535 GCA_964491335.1 uncultured Methanosarcinales archaeon
GTACGTATTAAGTTACGATGCATAGTTCATTAACTCCCTATAGATATTTTTACCCTGTAACTTCCATGTGCTAATGCAACTCAAAAACACATTCACAAAAGCTTCTCCTTTGCTATTCCTTATGCATCCAATCCTATTTCTTTGCAGAACAATTTTCCGCAGACATCTTTCTGCATGATTATTTGTTAGAGGGATATTTGAATATTTAACTCCAAGCAGCCACATGTGGCTGCGATCATGAAGCTTAAAGTACATTGTTCTGCATCCATCAAGCGGGCGATAGCATCTTGCAATATCCTCTAATTCCCACACAAGCTCGTCATAAAAATCGCTCTCTGTTTCTTGAGAACGTTTCGCTTTGTCATATAGAATTTTCAAACGCTCGTACTGTGCTAATGAATCGGGATATTTTTCAGCAAACTCTTTAGCTTCTCTCAACAAATGAGACCAGCAAAGCTGCCTCAATTGATGCCATGCATAGCCTTTGTAATCATCTGTAATGATAGCTCCGTTAAAATTTGTAAGGAGTCTTTTCGCAACATCAGAAGCCCTACTTCTGTCGAATTGAAATAGGCAATGCATGGGAATGCTTACATTCCAAACAAATCCATTTTTGCCGTCTTCTCTTAATCCAGTTTCATCTAAGTGAGCATATTCAAAGCTATTGATTACATTCGATATCTGCTCCCTTTCAGGAGCAAGAGAATTTGTAAGATTAGTCAGTTTATCAAATACTGCAACATTAGAAATTGGCATATTGTATACATCATTAAACAGTTCTGCTATGGCTTCGCAAGAAAGCCCTTCTTTTTTTAGATAGCCAATAAGTGCGGTTGTATTAGCACCATAGAATCCTTTATGCAAATCTTCTCCTGCATCTATTTCTGCTTTGCAGAAATTGCATCTATAAATACCAACAACATAAAGAGTTGTAATGAATTTAGGTTCTGGGATGTCCATTTGCCTGAACTTGTAAAAATCATATGGCTTTCCTAAATGTTTGCCGCATTTAGTGCACGCATCTTTCGTTATTTTCTCTTCCTTTTCTGGAGCAGGCATATTGATTCCAGCCCCATTGCTTCCTTTTGGCTTTCCTGGAAACCTAGTTTGTTCATCGTGAGTAGTGTTCCTTTTTGAGCGCTGTTTTGAGCTTGGTGTATGAGGATTATCAAATGTTCGAACAATTTGTTCGAGTTTTCTTATATGCTCTTCAAGGTTAAGAATTATCGCAATGAGCTGGCTTTTGCTGAAATGTTTTAATTCTTTTTTATCCATTGTTGGGTTTTCTTCCCAACCACCCAATATGGATAATGAAGCACTAGTATTTGCTTCTTTCTATTTTGAGGGATAACTTAATACGTACTATTTTTAATTATATAAATCATATAGAATTTTTATCCAGCTTTTTAAGAATTATGGTTATTTTGCTGTCATTTTTCCTTAAATAAGCAATTAAACCCCTATTCAGCTCAAAGGCAGCCTTATTTGCCTTTATTGCGAATGTCCTTTCAGAAACGAAATCCGTTCTTCTAATT
>CAZBGH010000281.1:0-1530 GCA_964491335.1 uncultured Methanosarcinales archaeon
AGAATAACCTTAGTGCTAAAGCACAAGGTATTCTTTAGATGTAATAAATAAAAAAGTACGATAAAAATTAAGCTTATTCAAGACTTAACTTTTACCTTATATGTATCACTGAGTCCAGCTTCTTTCCTAAGTACTTCTGCATAAGGTGTTTGTTCCCAGGTAAAGTCTGGATCATTTCTTCCAAAATGGCCATAGGATGCAGTTTTTTTGTAGATTGGCCTTCTTAGCTTTAAAGTGTCAATAATCCATTTTGGAGTTAAGTTAAAATGTTTCTTGATTAGTTCAACTATTTTTTCCTCTTGGATCTTATTTGTTCCAAAAGTGTCAATATTAATGGATGTAGGCTGTGCAACACCTATTGCATAAGATAATTGCACTTCACATTTATCTGCTAATCCAGCAGAAACAATATTCTTAGCAACCCATCTAGCAGCATAAGCCCCACTTCTATCAACTTTACTAGGATCCTTTCCTGAGAAAGCTCCACCACCATGTCTACCTATACCACCATAGGTGTCAACAATTATTTTCCTTCCTGTAACACCAGTATCACCTTCAGGGCCACCAATTACAAACTTTCCAGTTGCATTTATATGGAATCTTGTATCATCATCAAGCAGTACCATGCCAGTCTTGTGCTTGAACTCTTCAAATACTGGCTTTATAACTTTCTCAATAATGTCTTTCTTTATTTGATGCTGACTGACATATTCTCTATGCTGCTGAGCAATAACAATTGCATCTACCCTTGCAGGCTTACCATCCCGATATTCAACAGAAACTTGGCTCTTTCCGTCAGGTCCAATATAATCAATTATTCCTTTCTTTCTTACTTCAGATAATTTTCTGGTTAAGGCGTGTGCGAGCATTATTGGTAGTGGCATTAATTCTGGGGTTTCATTTGTTGCAAACCCGTACATCATCCCTTGGTCGCCTGCGCCTTGCTCTTTTCCTTCATTTTCATCAACACCTTGGGCAATATCTGGAGATTGGCCGTGGATACTTACCAAAACACCTGCATCCTCACAGTCAATGCCATACTCAGGGTCAGTATACCCTATTTCCTTTAGAGTCTGCCTTACTATTTTCTGCACATCAGCAAATCCTTTAGTGGTAACTTCTCCCGCACAAATAATTAGACCTGTGGTTGTTAATGTTTCAACTGCAACCCTTGAATAAGGATCTTGCCTGTATAATTCATCAAGGATAGCATCGCTGATTTGGTCAGCGATTTTGTCTGGGTGACCTTCGGTGACACTTTCAGATGTAAAATGCTCTATTTTTGGCATAGAATTCACCTCAGGTTATATCTCATTTTATATACCATAACACATACCATTACCTTAAAATTAAGCATTCTTTTATAAACTTTTGTGAATAAAATATTCTTTAAGGAATAATAGTGATTTGATTAGTTCTAAAATAGAATAAAGAGATATATCCCTAGTAAAATATTTATATCAGTTTAATATTCCTAAAAGAATATGGCGATTGAGCTTAATGAAATAAAATATGTAAGGAAAAAATTTG
>CAZBGH010000282.1:0-1506 GCA_964491335.1 uncultured Methanosarcinales archaeon
GCTTAGCTTGACTATGGATACTGCGTGGCTTTAGCCCGCAGAGGAGGTCATTTTAATTATATTATTTACCTATTAATGGACTAATGGCACACACAAAGTGACCCGTTTGCTACTTACTACAGTTAAAATAGATATTGTTGATTAGTTTGAGTTTGCAAAATATATCTCTTTATTGTACTGGATAGTTAGCGGGAGGTAATGCAAATTATCTTTACTAATTATTTTGCAGTATTTTAAGTGTACTCTATTTTAATGACTTTTTTTAGCAAAACCTATTTTATTGTGTCTTTACTAGCTCAGGTTCTCCAAAAGTTGGATATTTTAATTTTGCAAGCCTATGGGCCTCTAATATCTTAGCCCACTCAAGTGCATGTTTTTCTGACACCCCAAAGTCATTCATAATCTCTGATAGCTTTATATTATTCTTGTCTAGGAGAATCCTGTATAGTAAATCAATATCAGTCTCATACTGCTCAGGCTTAGTTTCTAACCTTCTTTGTGGAGCCTCGTCAATTTTTCTATTCCCATGTTGCCTACTTTTTGCATATAGAATTACTATAATTCCGATAATAGCCACTCCTATGCTTATTACTATATAACCAATATTTTCTATAACAAAATATATTGCATTTGACGAAAGGATAAATATTATGATAATTAAACCAACTAGAATTGCTGCAGAAATTAAAATTCTTTTCCTATATCTATGCATAGGATGTTTAGCTGCTTCTATAAAAGCCTCTTCTATTGTATGTTTGGGCCAACCTGCTTTTTTAAGTGATTCCTCTATCTCTTGCTTTTTAAACCCTCTCCACTGCTCTTTTGTTATATAAGAAATTATAATTTCCTGATATGAACTATTAGTGGAACTTTTGGCAATATTATATACAGGCTTAACAGAATTTACCTCCTTTACAACTCTATCTACATTAACTTCCTTCCTTCCGAACATAGACTAGAAAATTGAGTTATTATCTTTTAAACCTATGTCTTAATTTTTAAATGGTAACTAAAATGTATGCGCTTGGCTGGCCTTTCATGAGCCTTTATACAACTGAATACCACCAAATATATGGGTGGTTTTTGACAAATAAACCTTTGCAATATCAAAAAATTGCTCAAATTTTGTCGTATGTCTAAAAATGAGCTAAATGCGATATTAAATGGCACCTTTCAAAATCTCGCAAAGCTCGGGTTAGCATCGGCTCGCATCTAGCTGGAATATGCAAAGAGCGGTTCCCTCCCGTGAGGAACATCCCCTTCCGCTTGGTAATTGCTTGTTTCAATGATGCTCACATACTCGAACAAAGTTCGGCACCAACTTCGTTGGAATTGATGCTAACTACATTTTGAACGGTACCGATATTAAACAAAAGTTATAAATATGCTAAAGTCTATTGAGTTAATAAAGGAATTATTGAGATGATACTGTCTAATTAACGAATGATTTATATATATCACCTCTAACCCATTGTCTTTTGGTGATCTATATGCTATGCATATTTT
>CAZBGH010000283.1:0-1502 GCA_964491335.1 uncultured Methanosarcinales archaeon
ATGCTGCACATTATACGCGATATTCAGCATGTTTTTAATTTTGAGATAGGTTCTACTTGTTTAATAATACTGTTACCATTGTGATGGGTTACCGAACGCCTGCTAATATAACGAAAAGATTTATGTCTCGATTAGTAGATCGAGGAATTCTTTATTAATTATTTAGATTTTTTGCCTGCAAATCTTATAACTCTATTTTACAAAGATCTAACATAAAGTTAACAAAAAGGATTTTTTTATATTCCTATGTGTAAATATCATACATCACTCAAAAGACCATTTTTCATATTAGGAGATTCTAGATCTGGTACAACATTGCTTGCATACTTACTTTCAAGGCATTCATCGGTAATTATTCCTCCTGAATCTAATTTTGTACAAAGGCTTATTAATATCCTTCTTGTAAATTCTATTCATAAGCCAGTGAAAAAATACAAACTACTTGATATTGTATTTAGCGAATGTAAATTCCAGGATTGGAATATAAATCGTGAGAAACTAGAAAATGTATTGCCAGATTTGGTTTCAATAAAAGAAACAATATTGACAATATGCTCATTTTACGCATATAAACAATCACACAATGCAGAAGCCTTTGGTATAAAGAAGAACCTTATTGGAATTTATGATCAAGCTTCGAGTTTATTTAATAATCTTCGTGTTTTATGGGTAATTCGTGATGGGCGCGCTGTATTTTATTCAAAGAAGATAAGTATTAAAACTTCAACTAACAGGCCATTTGAAACGAACCCACTAACTGCTGCTTCTACATGGAGCTGGAAAAATAAAAAACTCGAAAACATATCTTCCAAGTATGAAAATACTATAAAGATACAATATGAGAAATTATTGACTGATACAGAAAATGTATTACAGGGTATATGTTCATTTCTAGATCTTCCGTACGAAGGTATCCCGCATCCTACTGTTAAATACCATATTCCTGACCGGTATAAAGCATTGCATAAGAACATAGGAAAAAAATTAGATCAATCTAGAGTTGATGCTTGGCTGAACGGATTATCGCCAAGAGAAATATCTTTCTATGAATTAATTGCAGGAGATATGCTTTTAAAACATGGATATCGATTAATGTATGATCATAGTAATCTGGCAAGTTTATTTGGATATACAATAAGCAGTGCATATAATTTTATGATTTATGATATACCATCCTTTGTTACAAGACTTAGCAAGTATGACTATGACTAATTTAGATGCACAGATTACAAAAAGTTTTCTATATTTCAAAAGGGTACTACACGAATGACATAAAGATATGATAACTATTGATTCTGACGCTAAAAAAAAGTAAAGTTATCAGCTAGCCCTCGATTACTTCAGTCTCTGATATCATTACTGTATCTTCGCTCAATGTAAGCTCCTTCATTTATTACCATAAAGTTCGTCACAAAACAGATTTCAGCAGAGTAAGGCGCATTCTTTAAGACTATATAATATAGGAACCTCTGATTAAGTCCCAGTAATGTGAGATCATAGGC